>JAEXFF010000236.1 GCA_023400335.1 Bacteroidota bacterium | reverse complement strand
GGCTATAGCTGCTGCTGCCAGTGGAAAACCGATTCCAGGGGTCTGCAGTTCAAAATAAATACCCCCTACAATAACCATAATCAATATGCCCCTCACAAAAGGATTTATTAAAAAACCGATGATCTTATCCAGCGCTGTAGGGGTATAAACGGATAGGGTATAATGATCAATACCTTCTTTTTGTAATACCTCATCCACCTGATCCGCTATTCCGTCACAAAATCCATACTTCATCGCTTCGTGCGGAGTAAAAGTCACCACTTTCCCGCTATCAGATACTCCGGAGACAACGACCGACTGATCCACCATAGCTTCCGCAATATGAGGATCCCGTTTCCAACGGTAAAGAGTATCATTGCCTTCCACTATCGTATCTTTCCCATGTGCCTGTGCCGTAGACCGTATCATAGAACGCATATAAGACTGATACTTATCCGGCATCGCTTCTCCCGTTTGATTCACGACTGTGGCAGCTCCGATATTTGCCCCTTCTCTCATGTAAATTTTATCACAGGCAATAGCAATTAATGCTCCGGCAGAAGCAGCATTATTATTGATAAACACCCATACCGGTTTCGGTGTATTCAAAATTAAAGTACGTAAAGAATCGGCATATACCACTAATCCTCCATAGGTATTCATGTCAATCAGTATATAATCCGCTTTTTCCTGTTCCGCTTTTTCAAAAGACTTTTTTACCAATCTCCATACTTCCGGACCAATTTCATCTTTAATATCCACTTTAAACACCAAGGGTTGCCTTTCCCCGGCTATCCCCCACAAAGTAGTAAAAACCAACAACAACGTCAATAAAAACGACTTCCGCATAATTCCAAATCTTTAATAACAGACAAATCTATAAAAATATCTCCACAAAAACAGAAAATGATCGAAAGGAAAAACGACGGATAGGACCTATTTTACAACTCCTTACAAATAGCCATGACCTCCCTACAGGAGCAAAACCGGAAAGTCCTCCCGCACTGACAGCTGTAAAAAATACGGTTCTCATTCCGGTTCAGGTATTCCTTCTCCTACCCTTTAAACAGATATCCAACATTTAAACAATTGAATATTCTCAATGCTATTGTCTGCACATTCATCTTTTAAAGGAATTCCTTTTACTTCAACCTTTTTATTTCCATCCCTTCGGATTCTTTTTGAGTTACCTGATGTATAGCTATCGTTCCGGCTATAACAGAAAGAATCGAGACAAAGCTACAGGCTATGATACTAAACCAGGGAATCATCAATGAAAAAGCGAAAATAGCCCCCACTCCCGTCACCATACCTACATTCTTATTCACATAGCGAACGCTTTGTTTAACATTGAAGCGTTTGCGTTCTATAGCATAATCTACAAAAGAAAAACCGTAAAAATAAGCGGAAACCAGAAATAGAGCCAAGGGCGACAACAAACCAATCAGTGGTATAAAAGAGCAAAAAAACAGCAATAAAGTAAACAATAATTGAAAAACCATATTCCGGAGTGCAATCAGAATACCCCTAAAAATTTCCCAGATCAACTGACGTAAACTAAAAGGGTATTCTTTACCGGAAAGATGAGCTTCCGTACGCTCCGATAACCAGGAATAAACGGGAGACATCACAATCAACACAATATATCCTCCAAAAGTAATAAACAGGAAAAAATAAGCTATTTTCAAAACAATTCTCACCAAAAATCCCAGCGTATTATGCAGCCATTGCAACCATGAAATTCCCTCTACCCATGCGGCTATTTTCGCCTGAACGATTGCAGCCAGGCTATCTCCTGCAGAAGACACCAGCCATCCCCCTCCCCAAAACAACAACAATAAAGCCAAAAAAGGGAAAAAGAGAAATCCGAAAAATCTCCGGGAAAAGAGAATTTGAAAAGCTTTTCCGTAAACTCCGATTCCTGAAAAAAAACCTTCTAATACACTCATTTCAAGATATTCAAATGTTTAAATATTCCAGTGCTCAAACAACTACAATTTCAAGCATTCCGATAACAAAGGTATAATATTTCTCTTTTAACACAATTTTCAAATTTCGAATTTCAAATTTCGATTTCTTAATCCTATTTTTTGTACTTTTGTAAACCTGTAAAAAAGGGTGTATTTTTATCCTCACGGTTATACAAATTAAAACAAGATATTATGCAAGCATTAACTGCCATTTCACCTATCGACGGCCGTTACCGGGACAAAGTCGAAAATCTTGCCAATTATTTTTCCGAAAGTGCATTAATCCGTTATCGGGTAATGGTAGAAATTGAGTATTTTATTGCTCTTTGTGAACTTCCTCTACCCCAGTTAAAAGATTTTACGCCTTCTCTCTATGCTTCTCTGCGCGAAATATATCTGGACTTCACGGTGGAAGATGCACTAAAGATAAAAGAAATTGAGAAAGTGACCAACCACGACGTCAAAGCCGTGGAATATTTCATCAAAGAAAAATTTGACGCTTTGGATTTACACCGGTATAAAGAATTTATCCATTTTGGTTTAACCTCCCAGGACATCAATAATACGGCCGTTCCCTGTTCTTTCCGCGATGCTGTACACGATGTATACTATCCGGTAATTGACGAACTGATTGCTAAACTGGAAGAATTAGCGGAAGAATGGAAAGACGTACCGATGTTAGCAAAAACACATGGACAACCGGCCTCTCCGACCCGTCTGGGAAAAGAACTGAAAGTGTTTACTTACCGTTTGAGCCGTCAGCTTGAATTACTTAAAAAAGTAGCAATTTCCGGAAAATTCGGAGGAGCAACGGGAAACTTTAATGCACATCATGTGGCTTTCCCGGAATACGACTGGGCGGATTTCGGAAACAAATTCCTTACTCAAAAACTCAAAATAGAGCGGGAAACCTATACCACTCAGATATCCAATTACGATAATTTTGCGGCCTTATTCGACAATTTACGCCGTATTAATACTATCGTTATCGATTTGGACCGGGATTTCTGGACATACATTTCCATGACCTACTTTAAACAAAAAATCAAAGCAGGAGAAGTCGGTTCTTCTGCCATGCCTCATAAAGTAAATCCGATTGATTTCGAAAATTCAGAGGGGAATTTGGGTATTGCCAATGCTCTTTTTGAACATTTGAGCAACAAACTTCC
Source organism: Bacteroidota bacterium (assembly GCA_023400335.1). Taxonomy (GTDB): domain Bacteria; phylum Bacteroidota; class Bacteroidia; order Bacteroidales; family Marinifilaceae; genus Culturomica. The sequence continues at coordinate 2,930 of JAEXFF010000236.1, read as the reverse complement.
TATTTCCCGTTTACAAAGAGACCTGACGGATTCTACCGTACTGCGCAATATCGGGGTACCCCTGGCCCATACCATTATTGCTTTCAAATCTACCTTAAAAGGATTAAACAAATTGATTATCAACAAAGAAGCAATTGAAAAAGATTTAGAAAAAAATTGGGCCGTAGTAGCAGAAGCCATACAAACAATTTTACGGCGGGAAGGCTATCCCAATCCTTACGAAGCCTTGAAAGCGCTGACCCGGACAAATAGCAAAATCACGCAGGAATCCATAGCGGAATTCATCGATACCTTAGAGATTTCTGACGATTTAAAACGCACTTTAAAGCAAATTACCCCGTCGAATTATACGGGTATTTAATAATTTGCCCTTCTTTTACAGAACCCATAGGCAATAACGTTCCAACCGAAAGAGGGCAATTTTGACCAAAAACTTATGCACGATTTACTGATCATTTTAAAAAGATTTATACCGCCTTATAAATTCCGGGTTACTAAAAGTATCTTTTACAATTTTCTGCATGCTATCTTCGGAAGTATTTCCATAGCCATGTTAATTCCTGTATTAGGTATTATATTTGACAACCAAAAGGAAGTGACCACCTCCGTTCCTTTTGCGTTCGATATGAAAACCCTCAGTCATCTGTTCAATTACTATATCACAGAAATTAAAATAAATTACGGGCAATCCGCTACTTTAATTTTTGTAGGAATGATTGCTGTCATAGCTACTGCTTTTAAAACCGGATTTGCTTACTTGGCTGCCTACGAACTGATATACATACGGAACGGAGTTGTAAGAGATATCCGCCGCAAAATATACACTAAAATATTATCCCTGCCTTTGCCTTTTTTCTCAGAAGAGCGGAAAGGAGATATTATTTCCCGTATGACAGGTGATGTACAGGAAGTGGAGGCATCCGTCATGAGTTCCCTGGATATGTTTTTTCAGAGCCCGATACTGATTATCGTTTACCTGGCAACGATGTTGATCATGAGCTGGCAGCTCACTTTATTTGTATTTATCCTGCTCCCTCTGATGGGTGCTCTAATCGGTAAAGTCGGTAAAAACTTAAAACGTCACTCCTGGGAAGGGCAAACCAAAATGGGAGAAATACTCTCCTTAATGGAAGAAACTTTATCGGGACTGAGAATTATCAAAGCTTTCAATGCGGAGAAAAAAATGACACAAAAATTCTCCGAAGAAAATGAAGCATACCGGCGTATTCAAAATCGCCTGATGCGCCGGCGCTCTTTGGCCCATCCGATGAGTGAATTTCTGGGGACCATCGTTATCGTCATTATTCTATGGTTTGGAGGTACCCTTGTGCTCAAACACCAGGGATCCCTGTCGGCCGAACAATTCATCGCTTATATCGCCTTATTCTATTGCATTATTAATCCTGCCAAGAATTTGACCAATGCATATTACAGCATCCAAAAGGGACTAGCAGCAATGGACCGGATCGATGTGATTTTATCAGCAGAATCGACTATTCAGGAAAAAGCAAATCCGGAAAAAATCAAAGAATTTAAAAACCAGGTAGAATACAAACAGGTTTATTTTTCCTACAATGAGAGTAAGCAAGTCCTGAAGGACATCAATCTGAGAATCCCGAAAGGAAAAACCGTTGCACTCGTCGGACAATCTGGTTCAGGGAAAAGTACTTTTGTCGATTTACTTCCCCGTTTTTACGATGTCAATGAAGGAAGTATCTCTATTGATGGAATAAATATACGGGATATTTCCCTGTACGATCTTCGGGGATTGATGGGAAATGTCAACCAGGATCCGATACTCTTCAACGATACCATTTACAACAATATCGCATTCGGGGTAGAAAATGCAAGTCCGGAAGAAATTGAAAATGCCGCGAAGATAGCCAATGCGCACGACTTTATCATGCAAACGGAGAAAGGGTACCAGACTGTTATCGGAGACCGGGGCGGCAAACTCAGCGGAGGACAGCGGCAGCGCCTGAGTATCGCAAGGGCCGTATTGAAAAACCCTCCTATTATGATTCTGGACGAAGCGACTTCCGCTCTGGATACGGAATCTGAAAAGCTGGTACAACAAGCTTTGGATAACCTGATGAGAAACCGCACTTCCATTGTCATTGCTCACCGCCTTTCCACCATCCGGAATGCCGATCTGATTTGTGTATTCCACGAAGGCGAAATTATCGAAAGGGGAACTCACGAAGAATTGCTCAAACAAAACGGTATATACACCAAATTGTATAATATGCAAAACTTTTAAACGGGAAATATTCCAAAAATCCTATCAGTATAGGGAAAGAAATTGTAAAACATTCTTTCCTATAAGAGATTACAAAAACAGTTTTAAACAAAATCCTGCAAAGTTTTATACGAACCTATGGAAGAGGAAAAACTTCTGGGGAAATCCATCGGATATCCTGAAACATATTGTCCCGCTATACTGGTCGCCGTGCCCCGGCATATAAACCGGAAGATTTATCAGATAGAACAACCGACAGGACTTTTTTGCGGTTACGATATCTGGCACTGTTATGAAGCCAGTTTTCTCACCGCTCAGGGCTTACCAGTAAGTGGAATACTGAAATTAGTATACCCCGCCAATAGTGAATTTCTCGTAGAAAGTAAATCTTTAAAGCTCTATCTGGGCTCTTTTCAGATGTACCGTTTAGGAAACACGGTTGAGGAAAGTATTTCCATTTTTTGTAAAAAAGTTTCGGAAGATTTGGAAAAGCTCCTGCAGACATCCGTCGGTATAAATTTTTATTCCAGCTGTCCAGAAAATCTTCCCTTTGATTTTTCAGACTATGAAATCCTGGAAAATTTGCCGGGAACTGACAGCTGTATTTTTACCGATTATCAGGAAAAAATAACCCTTTTAAAAGAAAAGGAAATAAAAACGGCAGGCGAAATAAAAGTAGGAAGTCATTTAC
>JAEXFF010000126.1 GCA_023400335.1 Bacteroidota bacterium | reverse complement strand
ATTTTCCTTCACATCTTCCGGGGAAATATCCATTTTTTCAGCAATTTCTTCTGCCGTAGGTTCCCGCTGATATTCCTGCTCCAATAAAGTATAATATTTATTTACTTTATTTATTGTACTGATTTTATTTAAAGGTAAACGAATCAGACGGGCATTCTCAGCAATAGCCTGTAATATCGACTGACGAATCCACCACACGGCATAAGAAATAAATTTAAACCCTTTAGTTTCATCAAAACATTCAGCAGCTTTAATTAGCCCCAAATTTCCCTCATTTATCAGATCCCCTAAAGTTAAACCATGATTCTGATACTGTTTTGCTACAGATACGACGAAACGTAAATTACTCAATACTAATCGTTCCCGAGCTTCACGGCTTCCTTTTTTGATCTGCTTGGCCAAACGTGCCTCTTCATCCGGATTCAACACATGAATCTTCCCAATCTCTTGTAAATATTTTTCTATAGCATAAGATTCACGTCCTGTTATCTGCTTCGTTATTTTAAGTTGTCTCATAGCTGTACATTCTGTTTAATTAATAAATTTACTCACGAGAAACAGAATTACTGTCCGGGATATCCATAATCACGGTGTATACGAAAAAAGAAGTAAAAAGTTTCAAAAAAATGATTGCAAAAAAACCATCAGGATCCAATCGGAGAAATTTAGTCCTGAAAAAAAGTTTCTTTTCTTTGGAGTAATTAAAAAATTCCATACTTTTGCAATCCAAAGTTTGAAAATAATATCCAAAAAATAAGTGCAATGAAACGTACATTTCAACCATCCAACAGAAAGAAAAGAAACAAACATGGTTTCAGAGAGAGAATGTCTACGGCAGGCGGCAGAGCTGTTTTAGCCAAAAGAAGAGCTAAAGGAAGAAAAAAATTAACGATTTCCGATGAACACAGACATAAGGCATAATCCTTATGAAAGAATATAAAGCTGTCTCCGGACAGCTTTTTTTCTCTATACGAACGGCTCTCCTTTCTTTCCTTATTGGTTCAGCGTCCGGTAACTTATAGTAGCAAGGACGAATCAGGCAAACGAAAATTTGCCTAAACTTTCCTGAAATAAAACGGGGAAAAGATAAAAAATCAAAATAATTAAAGAAACGGCTCACTCTTAAAAAGGTTTCTCGTATTTTACCAGAATCAAAAAGTATGCTATTTTTATTACCACATAAATAATTTAATTTTGTGGTACGAACTTTTAGAGAAAGGGATGGATAAAAAACTAGAAAAAAAATGGGAAAATATCAGCGAGTTGCTGTCACAAGTAGGATCGAATTTAAATATTCTGGAAGAAGAAGTCGATATTAAAGTCCAAAAAGAATATTTTAATCTGGCAAAAATGTTATCTACAAATGCCAGTAAATATCAAATACTCTGTACACAATACCTGGAGCAAATAAATGACTTATACGACGAGACTTTACCGTTGGATAAGAAAAAGGAAATGCTGGTGATACTGGCTACTCTCGACGACGTTTCCGTATACCGGGCTATCGAATCCTTCTCCAAATCAGACGGCCCTTTACAAAAATGGGCAATCATCGCCTTACAGCAATCCCGTATGTTAATACAATCCGGACTGTTGGATGATCCGGGCATTTTTATCTCGACAGGTCTGGGAGGACAAGGTTCCCTATTGCGTTATTTCTGTGTTTTCCTCCATCGTACAGACGAAAAATTGGAAGATTTCCAGCAAAGGATTGTCCGGGATGAAATTGAGACAGCCCTCTCTCCACTCAAAGGAATAATCGAACAAATTGATTTCTTTGAAAGTTACTCTACCTCCATACTTCTACTGCCTTTGAACACCGACTTGAAAAAAACCTTCGAAACGATCATTAATGAATGTAACCTGTACGGAAATTTTTTACACGAAAATATGATCATTACCAACGTAAAAAAATTGTCCGAACAAGAAATCCTGACGATATTACATAAAAAAGATTAATTGACTTTTCCTTCCTCTACGCGCTTAGCCATAACAAATCTCCGGAGTTACCCCTTCCTTTTCGCACTCCTGTTCCATTTTAGTTCTGCTTTTCCACCACACTTATTATTAAATTTCGTAAATTTGAGATTAGGAAACTCTTACAGCAGATCAGGACAGAAAGAGGCAAACGGCGTAGTAAATTTTTTAGTTTTCTGTTCTCATTTGAAAAGTCGTGGCTGTATACAATAATCCGGGAATCTGTATTCCCCTTTAATAAAAATATTCGTATTTAGTATTTCTTTCCCAAGACTCCGGTCCTGTGCGCTCAAAGACATTTGTACAAAGGCAAATGTATCCGTTCTCCCTCAGTTTTAAGCTGAAAATTGAATTGAGTTATTTTACCGTTGATAAATCTGCAATCCGATGAAAGCTTTTTTATTCTCCTTACTTTGTCTCTTCTGCCCCCTGTTATCACTTCTTGCCCAGGATTTATCAGATATAGAAAAATTACTGGAATCGAACGACATTCTCCGTTCAGAAGACGGATACGAAGAAATGGTTTATACCTTGGTACAACTCCGGAACGGCCCTTTAAACCTCAATACGGCCAGTTTTGATTCTTTGAAAATGTTGTTTTTTCTTTCAGACAGCCAAATCGACCGTATCCTCCGTTTCCGCAAAAAATACGGGGTATTCCTTTCCCCGAACGAATTATTACTGGTAGGAGGTATCGGGAAAAAGGAC
>JAEXFF010000019.1 GCA_023400335.1 Bacteroidota bacterium | reverse complement strand
ATATAACCTCTTCTCCTTCTGCCAGTAAAGCATTGAATTCTTGAACAAAATCGGGGAATAGCCGCAAAAAAGCAGTGTCAAAATTAGCATAAAACTCCTCCAATTCTTCTTCAACAAACTGAGTAGATTTTAACTCCCGGAACAATTCTTCTGTCTGCCCGTTCATCGCCTTTTTATTCAAGGAACGGCGATAGGTATCCAATTTCCCGATATAGGTAGAACAAAGATCCAGAAAACGTCCGATATAAGCTTCTTTAATATAATTTACTTCGGCCAAATTTTGATTGGTAAGCTGTAAACGGGTATTGGAATCTGCCAAACGGGTATTCAATACCTGCAATTTCTCATTTAGCAATTTTAACTGTTCATTTGCTTTTCCCACTTCCCGTTTAGCTAACGCCAGCCTCTTCATCTGACGTCTCAGGTAAAAAGCCAAGAGAATTAAAAACAGTGCCAATATACTTATACACAATAAATATACCGACATTTGCCGTTGCTGTTTTTCCCTTTGTAAACGGTAAGCTTCATTGATAATCGGCAAGACCTGCGACACTTCTATCGTACGTAAACGGGCATTACAAAAAGCTGCATCCTCCATAGCCCGCCTCATATAAGTATACGCCCGTCGGATATCCCCCTCCTCATACAATAAAGTTGCTAACTCCCGAAGCGAAATATATTCTTTTACCCCACATTTTAAATCAGATAAAGCCGACACAATCAAATAATCTTTTTCTTTTTCCTTTTCTCCCATATGCCGGTACACATTAGCAACAGCATAAGCAGTATATCCCATTTCCCGGCTATCAGGATCTAAAGTGGCATAATAAGGTAATAATAATTCCAGTGCTCTTTGATATTCCCCCTGCCGCATCCAGTGATCGGCTTTTACCAGTACGTAGTCATCACTTCCTTTAGGAGATAGCATTAATAAGGAATCCTGATAAAGTGCCATCTTCCGTTCATATTCCCGCTGCAATTCCTCTCCTATGGCATAATCCCGCATGGCTCCGTATAAGTTCTGGTACAAATGATAATAATCTCCCAAACTACCTTCCGATAAACTGCTCCGGTCTACTTCTGCCAATAAATCCATAGATTCCCTGTACATGCCGGTAATAATTCTTATTTCAGCCAACAACATACGGCTCTTATCAACATCTTCCCCCAATTGCTCTGCCAATCGTAACTGTTCCTGTGCAAAATACAAAGCAGAATCGGCAATATATGTTTTATACTGGTCAGCTAAGAGAGCATCTATTTTCATACGCTGTTCGTCTGTCTGCACCTGTTGCCGTTGCAATTTCCATTTTGCCAGCTGTTCTTCTTTCCGCTGTATGTATTTTTCCGGAGATTTCACAACCTTATCCAGTTCTTTCAACCCCTGCTCCGCATTTCCCGCTTTTCCGGATAACGATAAAGATACCATCAGACAGATCCAGATATATAATTTCATCCTTTTATAATTTTAGACTATTACAAAGATAACGACAACTCCTCTAATTCCGGGGACTCTTTTCGCTTTTTTCCTTTAAAGCATTTAAACTTATATAAAATAAATAAAGCTATTCCCGGACCATTTCATACCGTCAGGTTTGCAAGCAGTAAACAATGACAAATTTTTGAAATTCCGGATAGTAATAAGCTCCCTTTTTCCGTACAGACTTTGTAAAAAACAGAAAGAAGTCTTAATTTTGTCTGGATGATGTGCAAAAATATCTAATTATGAAAATTTTAAAGCCTATTGGTATCACAGTAGCGACACTGGGTGTGCTCCTTATAATAGCAGCAATAATTGCTCCTCCTGTCGCTAAACATTATATTGTAAAACACAGCAAAGAAATGATCGGCCGTCAAATCAATATAGACGGATTATACGCCAATATTTTTACCGGTTATACCCGGATTACAGGATTTGAATTACTCGACACAAACGATCGCGACCGGTTTGTTTCTTTCGACAGTCTGGTTGTAAAACTCTCCCTCTTCCGTTTACTCGCAAACGAATTGAAAGTAAACCGTATACGGCTGGTCCATCCGGACATACAAGTATGGCAAAAAGGAAGCGACTTTAATTTCAGCGATCTGTTACAAAATTCTCCGGACACTGTAATTTCTGATTCCCCGCAAACGGATACGCTTGCTGAAACAGAACCCATGGCCATTGCTCTCAACAATATCGCCATCGTGGGCGGAAATCTCTCTTACCAGGATCTGCTTGTAGGCTCTCAATGGAATACCAACGATATACAATTGTATATCCCCGGAGTTTATTTTAGCGGAAAAAATACCGATATCGGCTTGAATCTGAATTTCAGCGAGGGAGGATCCCTGCATACCAATATGCAGTACAATTTAGAAGCAGGCAGTTATCTGCTCTCCCTCCAGCTAAACGATTTCGCCATTGATAATCTTTTGCCTTACCTGCAACAATCCTTAAACGTCGGACAAATAAAGGGATTGCTTTCCGCTGATTTACAATTACAGGGCAATACTGCCCATGCACTGGATATTACGGTAAAGGGGAGCACCGGACTAAAACAATTCCGGCTGACGGATCTGCATGAAAAAGATATTCTGTCCGCCGGGGAATTAGCCGTAAATATTGCAACCATTAATCCTGAAAAACAACAATTCCGATTTGAGGAGATCCGTATTCAGGATTTAAAATCCGCCTTCGATCTTTATCCGCAATCCAATACTTTCAGCCAGTTGTTGAAATCCGATACACTGCACAATACAGTTCCGGCAGAAGACGTTCCGCAAGCTGATACGGTCCAGGATGCTCCGGACTTCCTCATTCATAAATTTTCGGTAGACAATGCTTCTTTTACTTTTCAGGACCATACTCTACACGAACCTTTTCATTTTGCCCTCCAGGATATTTGTATAAATGCCTCAGATTTTACGTTTTCAGGAAATAATCAAGTGAGCATTAAAAGTTCTCTGGAAAACGGAGGTACAATTGCTCTTAACTGGAGCGGACATTTGGATGACATTTCGAATCAGGACCTCAATCTTTTTATCAAAAATCTGGATTTGAAACTTTTCAGTCCCTATAGCATACAGTATTTTGGCTATCCTTTACAAAACGGAGTCCTCGCTTTCAGTAGCATCAATAATATCCGTAATCATTATTTGGACGGACGCAATAAGCTGGACATTTACCGTTGTGAAGTAGACAAAAAACGCAGGGATATCCAGGCTGAAATCAATATTCCTTTACGCACGGCATTGTATATCATCAAAGATGTCAATGATAAAATCAAAATGGATCTCCCGGTAAAAGGCAACATAAATTCTCCGTCTTTTTCTTATAAGAAAATCATTCTCAAAACCCTGACAAATCTACTGATCAAGGTAGCAGTATCTCCTTTCAGTTTTATAGCCCATTCCTTGGGACTGAGTTCCCACGATTTAAAAGACATTCCTTTTGATATATACCGGGCAGATTTTACCCCGGAACAATTTTCTCTGATCAATCAATTGGCCACTATTATCAAAGCAAAACCGGAGATGATACTGGAATTGCAACAAAAGTATAATCCCGCACAGGCGGAACAAGCTTTAGCGATCTTTCAGGCACAAAAAGCCTATTACCTGACCACCCATCCGGAAATAAGCGACACCACTTTACAAGCTATCGATTACGTCCGTATCACAGAAATCAGTACCAAAGATCCGGCATTCCAGGCTTACATAACCGCTCAAGTCCCGTCAGAAATACAAACAACAGACCTAAATACTCAAATCTTAGCTTTGATTCCAATGGAAGAATTGAGTAAGCAAACAGAAATCCTGGCTAAGCTGCGGGATCAAAAATTAAAAGAGTATTTATTGCTCCAGGGGCTTACCGAAAAAAACATACGGATAGAGTCCGTACAGACAGATTCATTAGTAAATTATAAAGGTAAAAACTGTTATAC
>JAEXFF010000400.1 GCA_023400335.1 Bacteroidota bacterium | reverse complement strand
GGATATGAGTGTCACTGAACAAGAGGCATATATTCAAGAGCTGGCTTCTGTGAATACCGACTGGATTGATTTGTTATTCCGGACAGCGGTGTCTACCAATCATTATTTATCATTTTCAGGAGGAAGTGAGAAAAATACATATTATGTATCTTTCGGTTATTCAAAAGATAACGGTGCCGTAAAAAAAACAGATTACGACCGCTATAACTTAAGTGGTAAAATAGATGCTAATCCGAACAAACATTTGCATTTCCAACTGGGATTCGATATGGCTATGCAAAATTCTACAGGACCATCAACAGATCCATTCAGTTATGCTTATTTTGCAAATCCGTACGAACGTCCTTTTAATGAAGATGGCTCATATCGTGCAGATTACACTTATTACAAATTACCCAAAGTGAACGGGAGTTATGATCCCACTATCCCTCCCAATGGTTTTAATATGTTGAGGGAGATGAATGAAACTGAAAGTAAAACTGATAATTTTTCAATAACGTCCCGTTTTAACCTCGATTATTCTTTTTTTAAGCAGCTCAAATTTTCGGGTTTGGCTTCTTATTCTTTTACGAACAATAAAAGCGATAATTATAAAGGGAAAGATACTTACGCTGCGTTTGTTGACCGTTTGTATTTCGATACCCAGGGGAATAGTTCGCGGACGTATTCTTCGATATCGCAATCCAATACCAACAATTCAAGTTACAGTCTGCGCGGTCAATTGAGTTATTCCGATGTCTACAGGGAAATACACCGTTTTTCTGTTTTGGCAGGTGCTGAGATTCGTGGCGAGAAAGCCGAAGGTATTTTTGAAAAACGTTACGGATATGACCCTGTGACCGGTAATTCAGCTATGCCGGTTCCTAAAGATCCTGGTAATGGAGAAGGTTTTAAATATTCGGATCTGGTGTCTTATGCCAATGCAATGGATCAATTGTCAGGACAGGAAATAGAAGAAAATCGTTTTGCTTCTTTTTATGGAGCGTTGGATTATTCTTTGTTTGACCGGTATGTTTTGAATGTATCGTTCCGAACAGACGGATCTAATAATTTCGGTAGTGATGAACAGTTTAATCCGACCTGGTCGGCAGGTGCTGTCTGGCATGTGAGTGAAGAAACATTTATGGAAGTTGTTCGTCCGGTATTAAGCCGGCTGTCATTGCGGGTTGCTACCGGTTATACCGGAAATATCAATAAGACGGTGAAACCCAACCTGATGATGAAGTATTATAAAAATTTCCGGATATCCGACGATGAGAATTACCGCATGGGGTATATTAACAATGCACCGAATCCGAAATTGAGATGGGAAAAGACCAGGGATGTGAAAGTGGCTTTGGATTTCGGATTGTGGAAAGACCGGATTAACGGTATTGTTGAAGCTTACTGGCGGAAAAGTAAAGATTGTGTGACCAGTGAATATGTTCCGGTAACTACCGGATTTTTTAACCAGTCGTATAATACCTCTGTATTGCAGAATAATGGAGTTGAATTTTCATTATCGGTAGCAGTTCTTAAAAGTAAGGATTATAATTTGTCGGTATCGGCCAATGTTGCCTGGAATCAAAACAAACTGAAAAAATATAATTCACCTAATACTTCGCTGGCTTTGGATAAATATGTAGGTTATCCTATGGGAGCCGTCTTTTCCGGGAAATATGAAGGAATAGACCCTGAAACCGGGATGTATAAATTTAAGCTTCGTCCGGATGCTGTGACGAATAAAGACGGATATTTACGTGAGCCTAATAATTACTATTATTATCTGGGGACTTCGGTAGCTCCTTTTACCGGTGGATTTAATTTGAACTTTTCTTATAAAAATATCGGGCTGAGTGTAGGCGGAAGTTATTCAGTAAAGGCAAAGATGGTGGATAATATAGAATCTCCGGCTGGATATGAATTGCTCAGTGGAAGTAAGTTGGAATCTATCCCGACTCCCCATAATGACTTGTACAGAAATCATCTGAATGTAAAACGTGAGGTTCGTAACCGATGGACTCCGGAAAATAGGACGGGAGTGAAATATCCCCGTTTAATAGATGCTTATGGAAAAAAATTGGGATTAGACCTGACTAATCCCACCTTAACTACGATTACAAGGGGAGCTTTACTGGAAGATATTTCCTATCTGCGGATCAATACCATTGCCTTGTCTTATAGTTTGCCGCAAAGAGTATTAGAACGGATAAATTTCTCTTCTGCCGCACTGAACCTGACATTGAATAATTTTTTCACCATAACGAAATATTCCGGAATAGACCCGGAGGTCCCGGGAGCTACTTATCCGGTTTCCCGGTCTGTGACTATTGGTTTGAATGTTGGATTTTAATGATATGTGTATGAAAAATCTGAAAATGAGAATAATGCTGATGCTATTGGGGGTATGTTTCTCCTGTAATAGTTATCTGGACCTTAAACCGTACGGAGAGACAATCCCGAAGACTCCGGAGGAATTTTCGGCCTTGTTGCATAGCATCTTGAATGACATAGACTACGGTACAGACCGGATTATCATTGGGAATAGCCGTTCTGTACTGGATTATGAGAGTTATGCCGATAATCTGGATGCCAGCTTGACTATTTATCCTGAAGGTGGCCAGTTGGATTTGTATGTAGCTCCTCGTTTGAACGGTTACCAGAATGTATATCGGGAACTCTATGAGAAAATACGGAATTGTAATCTGATTATCGAAAAT
>JAEXFF010000374.1 GCA_023400335.1 Bacteroidota bacterium | reverse complement strand
GGGCTGAAGCGATTCCTTCACCGCTTGCCCTTTCCTGGAGGCTATAAATTCGGCTTGGAAGTTCAAAGGTGGACAAATGTGGTCCGGCATTGAGTGCCAGTTCGAACAACAGAAATCCTCCTAAAGTGATGCCGGGAGAGGTGTGGTATAGATATCCCAATAAGGTGACAAGGAGTCCTGCAGCGCAAATAAAAAAACCTATGTATTGAGTATGAATAATGTTAAGCCGCCTTACGACAGTGAGGCCTAAAATAAAACCCAGCATGACAAAGAGATTGATATAGAGGGTAAAGCGGAAAGATTCCACGACTTTTTCAAATGGATTTTCTCCGCTGGGAACCAGTCCTAATGCGAGCAATAAGACCGGGGTAAATATACCGATTCCGTATACTCCCATTCCTTCGCATCCCCAGGGAATGCCACTCAGTATAATTCGTCTGATATTACTACGGGCGAATATGTCTTTGGCAGAAGCCTGGGGCTGTGCCGCCAGATCTTTTTTATTGGCCAGTTCCCCGATATAGACGTCCTTTCCCAGAAAATGTTTGATGTTTTTTTCCGCTTCCTGAACTTTCCCGTGCAGGGCCAGCCATTCCGGGCTTTCGACAAACCAAAACCGGGCCAGGAAAGCAAGTGCCGCAAATAAAGTGAGAAAAAGGAAAAGCCGGTTCCAGAGTGTCGGATCGGAGGAGTTTTTCAGAACAAACCATGCCACAAGGATCATCAGGATATTGCCTACACCTGAAGATGCTTTAGAAATTCCTAACATCGTTCTCCGCCATTTCTTTGGCATAATCTCTGAGACATAGGAAGGATCGAGGGCATATGCGCCGCCGATAGCCAATCCTATGATCAGTAAATTGAGGGTCAGAATGACGATGGAATGACTGAAACAGATCCATAAGGAGGCGCCGACGATAAGCAGGGGACAGAGCCGGAAAAAAAAGAGATATCCGTATTTGTCACTCAGTCGGCCGAATAACAGTGACCCGAGCATAATACCGGTCAAACCGGCCGAAAAAATAAATCCCTGAAGCCAGGAAGAAAGTTCCGGATGGTGTGTCATGGTAATCAGGGGGGCAATAACGCCTACTAATATGGCCAGTACACCTCCGAAAAATTGTCCGGCTGAGGCAATAATCAATATCCAGATATGCCCTCTGCGCAGGGGCATGTTGTCCATATTATACATACGCTGATCTGTTTAATTCAATCCTCAAATGGAAAAATAGGGCAATTCCCTTGCTTTATACTTGCAAAATCTGTGGACTGAAGTTTTTTTCGATTTGACTGGTTCAGGCGTTTTTCAGATATCTTTAAAAACGGATGTACGGTGTTAAAGTTCCGGATTATTCTCCCCAACCTGAACCGCAGGTCGGGGAGTTATCCCATAGCTTAAATCGGGTACGGATCATTCGTTGTTGATGGGAACATTTTCCCGTTTAAACTTTTGAACTGTTTTCGATTATCCTTGTTGTAAAATCTTTTTGTCCAGATTCAGATGCGGCCATAAGAATAACCAGGTGGCGACACAGAAGGGACCGGTCAAGGTGGGAATTCCGATAGGAGCAAAGAAGGTATCCATTCCTGCCTGAATGAATACAGTAGCAAAAATGCCCAGTAAAGCCCAGATTGCCGTGCGCCAGTTGACGTGATAGAATGTGGTGCCTAAAGCGATAGCTGTCAGTACGGGACTGAATCCGAACAAGCCGTTGGCGATGTCGCCTCCGTTGCATTGATAGAGGATTGCAACACATAAGGCCAGGGCCGAACCGATAGCTGCCCAAAGAGCAGCCCAGCGGCTGCTGATAAACAGACCTATCAGAAAAAGTACACCCGTTACCCATGAATTAATCAGGAATACCTGACTGATTCCTGTTAGCCAATAAATAACCAGACTTTTAAAACCGGTGTCAAATGCAGTTGAAAAATTACCCGGTAATTCGGGAGCTCCTAAACCGGAGTCTGGTAATCCGTGCATAATCCGTGCCGCCATTAAGATGAACCAGGTGGTTAAAACAAAAGGGAAAGTAAACGAACTCACCTTATAAGGAGCCAGCAGGTTGTTCAGGCCTACCATTACCCAGGTCGTCATAGAGGAGAAGATGACGATGGCTAACCACATCAGGGGTACATTCCCGATGAAAGTCGGCAAAGCGCATCCAACGAGAATACCGTTAAATCCCCATAAACCATCTAATCCTTTTTCTGCCGGATATTTCAGTAAGTAACCGGTAATCGTGGACATAAATGTACCGACTACAGCTCCCCAGGCGACAGCGGGCATATGGGCAGCATAGGCCCCATAAAAAATTCCCGCCAGGAAGAATATACCGGTCCAGACATTTCCCTGGAACATTACCTGACCGGCTCCCTTAAAATACAATTTGAAAAAACCGGGCGAAAAGACTGCCGGTAGTTTCGGTGTAGTTGTTGTTTCCATAAGCTATTCGTTTATAAGGTATATAATTTCGTTTGAGCTTTTATGATATGTGTTGAACGGATTTTCCCCGGATGGGACTGCATGGCAATCAGGCGTTTATCGTTTGTTCTCTTCCCCCTATTTTTTGTCTTCCTATCGCCATATAAATTCTTGCGGTATAGGTTTCCCTTTGATTTGCATACGGACGATAGAGCCGAATTCACGGACAATCCTTTTTACCGGTTGGGTCTCTTCGCCCAATACCTTAAATATTAATCCGCATTGATTCGGAAGATAACTGATACCGGCAGCCAGCCGTCTGTCCTGGTTGATAAAGGCCTGAGTTTTGGCATAAATTTCGGCTGCATCTTTTTCAGGGGTGAGCACGATTACATTGGCGAATACATCATAATGATGCATAATACCTATGGGACGTACACTCTTCTCTTTAGGGGAAGCTACCATCTTTTCCCGGAAAAGCGGAGTCCCGCCGGGACGGTGTGCTTCGGTACAAATGGAGAGCAGATCGTAAACAAAAAGCTCACCGTCTTTGTAATATTTACGCCCTCCGTTGTAAATCTCAGCGTAAAAAAGAGTGGCTGAAGGTGCGATTTCGATTACCGTATCGGTGATATAACGACTGTTCCGGCAGGGAATTGTCGGTTCCGGAATATATTCCAGGTAAGCATCTTCTTCCAGTATGAAATTTTGCTTTAGTCCGGAGAAATTATAGGCCATTTCAGCTATTTTCGTAGCTGCTCCCGTGGAAATATGGGCGAAGGAGCCCTGTTTGAGTGTGAATTTATTTTCGTAGCGGTCTCCGTCAATATTGGGACCCCCGGAAGATAAAATATATACACAGGGCATTTCCGGCATTGCTTCATCGAAATAAAGTTCCTGTTGTACGATGAGGGGAGCATGCCGGGTCCACTCACGCATAATCGATTTTCCTTCACGGGTAAGTTCGAACACCAGATCCAATAATCCGCATTTACCCGGAGCCCCGACGCGCATGGCTTTCGGTTCTGCCAGGTAAGGATGTACTTCTCTGCATTGTGTGAAATCTGTTATCATAGGTTTCTGAATTGCCGGTTGCTATTTATTTTAAGTAGGGTATTTTCCCTTTTCAAGTGAGTTTTTACTGGTAGATTTGTTCTACTTCTTTTTGGGAAATACGGTCGAACAGGGCCATGTCGCGGATCAAACCGACAAGTTCCCTAATGCCTTCGCCGGTCATGCAGTTGGTAAAGACAAAAGGTTTCCCGGGGCGCATTGCTTCCGAATCGCGCCGCATAACTTCCAAATCTGCATGTACATAAGGGGCCAGATCCGTTTTATTGATCACCAGTATGTCGGAATAAGAGATGCCCGGTCCGTCTTTACGCGGGATTTTATCGCCTGCCGCCACGTCTATAACATAAATAAAAAAATCGACCAATGCCGGACTAAAAGTCAGGGTAAGGTTATCACCTCCGGATTCAATTAAGACGATGTCGCTATCCGGAAATTTGGCCTCCATTTCTTCGACAGCGGCAATATTCATAGAAGGGTCTTCCCGTACCGCTGTATGGGGGCAAGCTCCGGTTTCTACTCCGATAATCCGGTCTTCCGCCAGATAACCTTTCAGCATTTTACGTACGTGCTTGGCATCTTCCGTGGTTACAATATCATTTGTGATAATCAGAACTTTCAAACCTAGTTTTAAGAAATAAGGGGTTATCGCTTCTATTAAGGCGGTTTTACCTGAACCTACCGGTCCGCCGACTCCGATTCTGCATGTATTACTCATATCATTTTATTGTGTTGTGGATCATTGAATATCCGTTGTTTTACTTTTAATTGAAAACTTCTGATAAGGCTATTAATTCATAAACATTCTCATTTTCCCTTTTTCGTGTATAGCGGCCAGAATGTCCATTTCCGGGACAAAAGCTCTCATGTCATCAAAGGTCATATCTTTTATTGTTTCATAATCAGAATGAACGGTTGAGCATAATTTATAGAGAATTTGCTGGGTTTCGTAATGCGAGACTTTAATACAACGTAAGGCTGCATTCAGGATCATATTGATAATTCCATAGGCAATCGCTGCAAAAAGTTCTTTTTCCCCCAGTCCATTTTGCTGAAAAAAAATAGACTGGGCTATGGGATAAGTTCCCGGAGTAAGGTGCTGGCGGATGTCCGTCAGCCATTTTTCCATCAAAGGATTGTATGCAATCTGTGAACTGATTTCAGCCATTTTTTTCCCCATGCGGGTAAGCATCAATCTGGCTTCCGCATTCATTTTACAAAGGATGATCTGTTGGTCCGCCTTGCGGATAAGCGGGTAGTTGTCTTGGGCTGCAGCCCGGAACCCGATCAGGGCGGCGATAGCGTCGCTGTATACTGTCTGTTCTAAAGCTGTCCGTGTATATTGCTCCAAAGTTCCGGCGTCGTATACTATGCCTTCAAATGCTGCCGATTCCAGTCCGTTTGAAAAAGAGAATGTGCCTACAGGAAAAGCGGAATCGGAAAATTCGAGAAGCCGCATCATCCTGGTTATTTCATCGATCATAGTTTTGATTTTTCGGTATGTATTTTAATTGAAATGATCTTAGTGGTGATGGTGAACTTCTGTTTCAGTTCCGGAAGGATGATGGAGATGACTGATTTCCTGAGAGCTTCCTCCGAAAAGCTTCCGGATTTCATGAGGGGCCAGAAAAGGAATAACCTCCTGACCGGGCTGGAATTCGTAAGTAATATCTTCAAAGCGGTGAGTATCCATGACGCTCATCATCACTTTTTTATCCACTGTCAGCGGAACATATACTTTTGTATCTTTCACAATGGCTGGCCAGTGTTGGTTACCGATTGCATGTCCCAGTTCAACACAACGGCGGATTATTTCTGCCGGTTCTTTCCGGGCGATTTTTTGTAAATCGATAATTAATACGGGTTTTAATTCGATGCGGATCACCAGGGCTGTATTTTCATTGGCATTGTATTCCAGAATATCCCCGTTTTCTACCTGGGAATGGCGTTTCAGGGCGACGGCGTATTCCGAACCCTTTTCATCCCGGGCAATAAAACGGCTTTTTTGGGCGGTCCACTGATCCAGAGGAAGATATTCGATTTTAGCTTTTTCCAATTTATCGGTCCAGCTTTTGTCTGTATAGAGATTACCGATAATTTCAGAGAATATTTTCATAAAGGTGATTTTAAAAATTGAAAGAGGATGATGGAGAATGATTTTTGTTAAAAGAGCCTGAAGATCAGGTTGAGTTCTTTTTTCAACAGCTTCAGGCTCTTCACGGATAGGTGTTAACTGAACCAGTATAATTGTGCTAAAGCGAATTTTTTAGCCGTTGGTACATATGCACTCTTTCCGTCTACTAATACTTCGAATGTTTCGGGATTGATGTCAATTTTCGGCATGTTCCCGTTAAGTACCATATGGTGTTTTCCAATTTGACGGCAACCGTGTACAGGATAAACGATTCTTTCCAATCCGTATTTTTCTTTAATTCCCAGATCGTGTGCGGCACGGGAAACGAAAGAAACACAAGTCTCCGGTAAAGCCTTTCCGAAGCTTCCGTACATGGGCCGGTAGTATACAGGCTGCGGAGTCGGTAAGGAAGCATTCGGATCCCCCATATTTGCCCAGTTGATAATACCGCCCTTGAGGACTAATTTCGGTTTGGTGCCGAAAAATTGCGGTTCCCATAATACTAAATCGGCCATTTTCCCTTTTTCGACCGATCCGAGAAGATCGGAGAAACCGTAGGTAAGGGCCGGATTGATCGTCAGTTTTGCCAGATAACGCAATACCCGGAAATTATCGTTGTCGGGAGAATCTTCTTCCAATTTGCCTCTTACTTGTTTCATGTAATCAGCCATTTGGAAAGCACGCATAAAGTTTTCACCAACCCGTCCCATTGCCTGGGAGTCGGAAGAAATCATAGAAATTACGCCCAGATCGTGCAATACATTTTCTGCAGCTTGTGTTTCGGGACGTACCCGGCTTTCTGCGAAGGAAACATCTGAAGGAATCTTGGGATTCAGATTGTGGCAAACCATGATCATATCGAACAATTCTGCCTGGGAATTAATTCCGAAAGGAAGAGTCGGGTTGGTGGAGGAAGGCAGTACGTTGGCTAAAGAGGCTACTTTCAATAAGTCCGGAGCATGTCCCCCGCCTGCGCCTTCTGTATGGTAAGTATGTATGGTCCTTCCGTCGATAGCGGCAATAGTGTCTTCTACAAATCCGCCTTCATTCAGGGTATCGGTATGGATGGCTACCTGTACATCCCATTCGTCAGCCATTTTCATCGTAGCGCGGATAGCTGCCGGCGTACTTCCCCAGTCTTCGTGTATTTTGAATCCGCAAACACCGGCCATAACCTGTTCATAAAGTGGTCTGGCGACAGAGCAGTTTCCTTTGCCTAAGAAACCGTAATTTACCGGCAGGCCTTCAATGGCTTGCAACATGCGTTTGATATTCCAGGGACCGGCAGTAATGGTAGTGCCGTTGGAACCGTCAGTCGGTCCGACCCCTCCTCCGACCAGGGTGGTCACTCCGTTGCTCAGACAGGCGTAGGCTTGCTGGGGGGCAATCATGTGGACATGTCCGTCTATTGCCGCCGCTGTCAGTATCAAATGCTCTCCGGAGATGGCATCGGTGGCAGCTCCCGTTACCAATTCGGGAGAAACACCTTGCATTGTATTCGGGTTACCGGCTTTTCCGATTCCGGCAATTTTACCGTCTTTGATCCCTACGTCAGCTTTGATAACTCCTAATTTAGGATCGATAATGGTTACATTGGTGATAACCAGGTCCAGTGTCCCCCCTTCAGAAGTGGTGGTGTTAGCCAGCCCCATACCGTCGCGGAGAGTTTTACCTCCACCGTACATAATTTCGTCTCCGTATACACAAAGGTCTTTTTCTACCTCAACATAAAGCTGAGTGTCACCGAGGCGGATTTTATCTCCGACGGTGGGTCCGTAAAGGTCATTATATTGTTGTCTTGATATTGTTGCCATAATGCTTTATTTTTTTTGTTTATTTTGGAAGTCGGCTTCCGCCTGTGACTCATTGATATCTTTGAAACCCAGTTTTTTTACTCTTGCGATGGCGCGGATACGTTCCGGGAAATAGGTCGGGGCATCTTCGCCTCCGGTATACCCCTGTACCAGACCATTGAACCCCATGACATAGCGTTTGCCGGCGTAAGCAACCACTTCGACCTCTTTCTCGTCTCCGGGTTCAAAACGAACGGCTGTCGTAGCCGGAATGTTCAGGTGACACCCGTAAGCAGCAGCCCGGTCAAATTGTAAATAGCGGTTTACTTCGAAAAAATGGAAATGGGAGCCTACCTGAATGGGACGGTCGCCCGTATTGTGTACGACTAATTTAGCCGTATATCTGTTTTCATTATAAGTGATCGGAGTATCGGACAGGATTTCTCCCCCTACAGGTACATGTTGCTGAGGGGTAAACCCGGGTGTAATCGGCTCTTGTGCCGGCGCTTGTGTTTTTTTGTTATCTTCCATAGTGCTCTTTATTTAATAGGTTGGTGGATACTGACCAGACGACTTCCGTCCGTAAAAACAGCTTCTACTTGTATCAGAGAAATCATTTCTGCTACACCTTCCATTACATCGTCCTTGGTCAAAACTTTGGTGGAATCGGTCATAACTTCTTCCAGGGTTTTTCCTTCCCGTGCTCCTTCCAGAGCTGCGGAACTAATGTAAGCTACAGCTTCAGGATAATTCAGTTTCAGTCCTTTTGCTTTGCGTCGTTCGGCAATGGCACCTAGAGACAAAAGCATAAGCTTGTCGATTTCTTTTGGAGTTAAGTGCATATTCTTTTGTATTTAGTTAGTAAAAAAGAAAATTCTGATGTGTAATAATCAGATTTTAAAGTATCACTGATTCTATACGCTCCGGAATACAACTTGTTTCATTTATTAATGATAATAAACAGAAAATTGTTCTAATTAATTGTATTTGACATTCTTGTCAGTTTAGATTTGAGAAAAGTCAGAAAAATTAAATACATATAAGGACATTTTTTGGAAAATTTTTATCAACGATTTTAAACTTTTCAAATAAGATGCCGTATGAGTTAAGAAATTTAAATGAATGAGTATGAATAAAAAATATCTTTTTATTTCCCCTTTTTTATTTTTTACTATGCTGGTTTGTGCTCAGCGTCAGGATGTAGATACGACTCTGCGGCTGGAGGAAGTGGTGGTGACCGGATCCCGTTCGGCTAGAAATTTAAGCCAGAGCCCCGGACGTATTGATGTGATCACCCCCCGGGTGTTACAGAATAGCCCGGCTCAGAGTATAGACGATATACTGACGATGATTTCAGGGGTAAATACTACCCGTTCCAATGGAATAGTCGATATGCATACCAATGTGAGCATACGGGGATTATCCGGAGACGAACAGGGCCGTACCTTAGTTCTGTTTGACGGGGTTCCGATCA
Source organism: Bacteroidota bacterium (assembly GCA_023400335.1). Lineage (GTDB taxonomy): Bacteria > Bacteroidota > Bacteroidia > Bacteroidales > Marinifilaceae > Culturomica. The sequence continues at coordinate 19,749 of JAEXFF010000374.1, read as the reverse complement.
ATACTTCCGATGAAGGATCTGTTAACTGGAACAGTCTCCATATGGATAATATTCAACGGATAGAAGTTTTTAAAGGACCGGGATCTTCCCTCTACGGCAATAATGCCATGGGAGGGGTGATTAACATTATCAGCAAAAAAGCCCGCCAACCCCTTTCGGTAAATGCTTCAGCATCCTACGGCTCTCTGAACACCTGTTTAGCCAGTTTGGGGATATCCAGTAAACTCAGCGATAAATTTTCGGTTTTTCTTTCCGGTTATTATAACCGGAGTGACGGTTTCAACAATATACCCGACAGTTTACGTACCGTACCGGATTATAGTGTACCCCGGTTTATGAAAGAAAGGGGTATTTATGGAAAAGTTTTATTCAGTCCCGACTCTTTGTTTAATGTCGATTTAGCCTGCGATTTATTCCGGGACAAAAGAGGAGAAGGAGAAAAGATTCAGGCGCCGGACGGGGAATACCGCCACTTCAATCACAACCGGCTGCAAGGAAGATTTTACGGAGAAAAACGGAAATTTCATTATAGTATGGCCCTTTATTTTCAACGACAGAATTATTTTCGTATTGACGAACGAATGAAAAAAGAGGTTTACCAGCGGTTTGATGTGAAATCTCACCGGGATGACTGGGGAGGGATCCTGAATATCGGTTTTACCGGGAAACGGAATAATTTCAGCATAGGAGCTGAATATAAAGAGGGGAGCGTAGATGGAGGAGACCATTATGTGACTTCACCGGATAAAGTTTTAAACCGCGGGACAATGACTTTTGTTGCCGTATTTGCTCAGGAAGAGTTTTCTTTTTTAAAGGAAAAATTCTGGCTACAGCTTGCTGTCCGTTACGATAATGCTTTTTTCCATGAGGGATGGTTCGAAGCGACAGGAGATGCAGTTGCCGATTTCGATACTTACAACGGAAATTTGAAAAATAATCGTTGGGAACATCTTTCTCCCCGGGTAGCCTTACGTTTTAATCCGAGTAAACGTGTTTCCGCTTATGTTTCCTATTCACAGGGATTCCGCGCTTCTATTCTGGACGATTTATGCCGTTCCGGCTGGATGTGGATCGGACCTAAAATTGCCAATCCCGCTTTGGGACCGGAGACATTGGATAACTATGAAATCGGTGGAACTTTTTATATTTTCCGGAATTTGTCACTGGCCCCTTCACTCTATTATGCAGAAGGAAAAGATTTTCTGTATTATGTTGCTACGGGAGAAAAATTGTGGGGGAAACAAGATATTTACCAACGTCAGAATATCTCTAAAGTACATGTAAAAGGGATAGAGGCCGATCTGAACTATAATTCTTCTTTCGGATTGGCGGTCAATCTGAATTATTCTTATAATGAGTCGAAAGTAAAGGAGTTTGACGAGCGTCCGGAATTAAATAATAAGGTACTGACTTATGCCCCCAAACATCAGGTGAAAGGAGCCTTGATGTGGACCGGAGGTATAGTAGATGCCACCATCCGGGGACGCTATAAAACGAAACAATATACGACGGAAGACAATCAGGCTTCGATTGCCGGATTTTCAACCTGGGATATCCAGCTTTCCAAATGGTTTTTTAGACGCCGTTTGTATGTGGGAGGAGAGATGATCAATGTTTTCGATAACCGTCATATGAATACCAAAGATTATAGGTCTGCAGGCAGACTGATGAATGTTAAACTAGCAATCCATCTATCAAAATGAGAAAATTTTATTATATTTTCCTGTTATTACTCGTATTTGGCTGTAATGCAAAATCAGGAAAAAATGTTGCTTCTACCCGTAAAGTGACAGATGCACTGGGGAGAGAAGTTATTATTCCGGACACCGTAAACCGGGCTGTTTGTATACGGGCCTCTGCTATCCGTTTGGTGACCTATGCCGGAGGTGTTCCTTTTATTTGCGGTGTGGAAGAGCAGGAAACCCGGGAGAATGTCTTTACCCATCTCCTGGCTTATCCCGAGTTGGGGGAAAAACCGGTGATCGGTCCGCAGATGGGAGGGGATGCGGAATTGATTATGTCGGTTCATCCGGACGTTATCTTTATGTCTTCGACCACAACCGGAGATGCAGACGATTTACAAAGGCGTACCGGGATTCCGGTTATTACGCTGGAATATGGGGATATAGGACCCAAACGGAAGACTTTTTATGCGTCCTTGCGTTTGATCGGAGAGGTGCTGCATACCGGGGAAAGGGTGGACTCACTGATTACTTATACAGAGGATCAGATTGCCGAACTTCAACAGAGGACACAACAGAAAGGGGAAAGTAAACGGGTATATGTGGGAGGAATTGCTTATAAAGGTTTAAAAGGAATTACGTCGACTGATCCCTATTATGCGGCTTTCGGTTTCCTGGGGGTCGATAACGTTGCCTCTGCAATCGATTCTGCTTATGTATCTCCGATTTCCGGTACTTATATCGATTGGGAACAGTTGGCCGATTGGGATCCGGAAGTCATATTTATAGATTGCTCCGGTTGGCCTTTGGTATGCGAGGATTTTAAAAACCGGGAACAGTTAAATCAGTTATTAACAGCCTACCGGAATCAGCAGATCTACTCTCTTTGGCCTTATAATAACAACCATACAAATTTTGAAGTAATGCTGATTAATGCCTGGTATGCAGGGAAAGTGCTTTTCCCCGAGCAGTTTCAGGACATTTCTATGACAGATAAAACGGATGAGATTCTGGTAGAGTTTGTCGGACAACCCATCGGTCAGAAATTACGTAAAAAATGGGGGGATTACCAGAACCTATTAACGGAAAATCATGAGCGATGAGGTATTAATTCAATATAAACGTTACCGGGCGCGTAATAAACGATTTATTCTTTTTATTTTAATATTGTTGGTTCTGATAGGAGGAATGGCCCTGATGGCTGGTTCCCACTGGATTGGGGGAAGAGAGATAGCCGCTTTATTCCGGGGAGAAGGAGCAGTGCTGGACTACCAGATTCTGCTGAATATTCGTTTACCCCGGGTTTTGGCTGCTGTGATAACCGGGACCATTCTTTCAACTTCCGGCTCCATTATGCAGATATTACTCCGGAATCCTCTGGCTTCCCCTTATACCTTAGGTATTTCCAATGCAGCAGCTTTTGGGGCTTCTTTCGGGATTGTATTCCTCGGAGCGGGAAGCAGCATCGCCCGTTCTTCGGATTTGTTTATGATCACAAATCCTTATTTAGTTACGATCGCTGCTTTTTTGGGAAGTTTATTGGGACTGGCTATTATTTTAACAATTATAAAAGTGAAACAGGCTTCCGTGGAAACAATTATTCTGTCAGGAGTAATTATCAATTCTTTATTTGGGGCAGGGATTGCTGTTATGCAATATGTGGCCGATAATGTACAACTGGCTTCTATCGTTTTCTGGACATTCGGGGATTTAGGCCGGGGAGATTGGTATAAACTGATTTTTATGTTAATTGTTTTGTTTCCCGCTATGCTTTATTTTTATATAAAACGTTGGGATTATAAAGTATTGTGTTCAGGAGATGATTATGCAAAAAGTATGGGAGTTAATCCGCAGCAAACCCGGATTGCCGGATTGGTGGTTACTTCTTTGTGTACAGCTATCGCTGTGTCTTTTTTCGGCGTAATCGCTTTTGTCGGATTGGTCGTACCTCATATTGTAAGGAAATGTATAGGAGACAATGAGGAGTTTTTAATTACAGGTTCTGCTGTTTTTGGCGGAATGTTTTTACTCTTATGCGATACGGTTGCGCGGACGATTATTTCTCCTATTATTTTACCTGTCGGAATATTGACGTCTTTTTTGGGAGTTCCCTTGTTTCTGTTTTTGATTACCCGGAGGAAAATGAGATGCGAATAAAAGTAAATCATATCTTTTTTAGCTATAATGAGCTTCAGGCCTTGAAAGATATCAGTTTTGAGATAGACACGGGAGATATGCTGGCTATTATAGGGCAGAACGGTTCCGGTAAAAGTACTTTATTGAAATGCATGAACCGTATATTAAAAGTAAATAAGGGAAGTATCGAAATTAATGAACGCCCTCTGACCTCCTTTTCTCCGGCTAAATTGTCCCAGATCATGGCTTATATTCCCCAGACAGAGGAAGCCCTAGCAGGACTTACCGTTTTTGATACCGTATTGTTGGGACGTAAACCCTATATAAGCGGTAAACCTTCACAGACTGATCTGGAATTTGTGTCTGAGTTATTGTTTCGTTTGGAGCTGGAAGAAGAAGCCATGCGTACCTTGAATACGCTGAGCGGAGGACAGCAACAAAGGGTGTTCATTGCCCGGGCGCTGGCTCAGCAACCTTCTATTCTTTTACTGGATGAACCCATTGCCAATCTGGATATTTACCATCAGATGAAAGTAATGAAGCTCTTGCAACAACTCTCAGCAGAAGGGATAACTGTAATTATTACCATTCACGATATCAATATGGCAGCCCGTTTTTGCAATAAAGCTTTGATGTTGAAAGGAGGGACGGTTTTTGCTTGCGGAGACCAGTCTGTTTATATCTCGGAAAACATAGGTCATTTGTATGATATACAGGTGGAAGTGGTCCGTTATAAGGACAATATTTGTATTATTCCGCGAAATATATAAACTGAAAATATGTTAACTCTTATTCTTACTTTTATGATTACATTATTTCCTATAGGCTATGTCCATAATAAATGTATGGAATCTATGCTTCCGGAATTGATTAAACAGGAGATTTCGGAAATAGAGGTTTTTCCGGAATATGCGGAAGGATTGGAAGAGGTAGAAGCCTGCCGGTATCTGGATCTGGTTTTTTACCTTCATCAAAATGAATGTGTAGAATTAAACACCCGGATTCGTACAGGCGAACAAAGGGGGATTTTTGCCACCCGTTCGCCTAATCGCCCCAATCATTTGGGAATTACTACCGTTAAGTTGCAGAAAAGAGTAGGGAATAAATTGTATGTGGAAGGAGCTGACGCTTTGAACGGTTCGCCGGTTCTGGATTTAAAATGCTGCGATATATCTGTTTATGAACAGGAAAATATACATAATGCTATTCGGGTAGATTCCCCCCGTATTGACATTGTCCGGAATATTTTGAGTAATGATACGGAAGAATTATTGTTAAAGTCTGCCCAATTGCACGGGCATATCTGTCCGGGCCTGGCTTTAGGGGTTTTGGGCGCAGTTACCGTCATGCAAAAACTTTATGAACAGGGGGCAGATCCCGGGGATTATACTTTAACCGTTGAGATGCAAAATTGTGCGGTGGATGCTTTGTTGTTTGTTACAGGATGTACCCCGGGTACACATCGTTTTCAGCTCGGGGATCCTGCCCGTATGAGTTTTTCTGTAAAAAATCAAAAAGGACAAGGCTGGAAAGTACATCTGAAAGATTCAAACCGGGAATGGATAGCTGAACATGTTCCGGATTCCTTTTCTGCTGCAGAAAGAGGATTTGCTGTATTGAAACTTGATTTCGACGATTTGTTTGAAATGACAGAATTACCGGAAAAATAGGGGAAAGATTAAATATTTCGAATAACTATTTACCTGAGATTGTCCGGGTTTTACCTTACAAAAGCTCAAATAATTACACATTAGGGCACGTCCCTAATGTGTAAAAGGTTTATAGGCGATACTTTTTTCTTTCAGCCGGTATGCTGCTTTCAGTTGTTCTTCCTGCCCGATATGAGGATTGAAAAGATCTGCCTTCGGTAACTTTTTTTTATATTTTTCTAAAAGCAATTTTTCCAGAACCGAATTATCGATACAGGATTTGTCCTTTAAAATATGTTTTACAGTAAATCCGTGCCGGACGAGATAATAAGCTATTAAAACAAAACGATGGCAATCAAAAGGGTCGGATTGTGAACACATAAGGGCGATCCGATATCCTTTTTGTAATCCTTTTTCCAATCTTTCAATACCGGACAGAAAAGGCTTACTTGCCCTTATTTTATCGAAATCTACTTTTCCGTCCAGATCTAACAGGGATAAATCCTGTGGACGTGCTCCAAATGCCGTTCCCATATGTATATAAACGATTTGACAATTTTCCAGAAAAGGCCGTAAAGTACTTTCATTATACTGTGGATTATAAGTACTGGCAGCGAATTGACGGACATCTACAATGCAGTTGATTTCGTGTTTTGTTAGCAATTCTTTAAAATACTCCAGGGGATGAGTAGAATGCCCTATCGTATATATCCGTTTTTCATTTTCTGTTTCCATATTCTTTAATTGAAATAGATCTATGATATACGGCTTACGAAAGAATAGGATAATCAATTGAAACTTCTTTTCTGTGCAGTATTTACTTAAAAGATAAAAAGATAATTATAGAAACGTTTCTCTCCTACTTAAAAATCGATCGTTTAAGTGGTTACCTCGGAAATTATTTTTTACAAAAGTACATAATAATTATTTTAATTGCAATGTATTCGGGATCAAATTATTAATTTTTTTAAATGAAATACAATATATATTACTTTTTATAGCCAAAAAAACGATCGTTTTCCTGGGAGAATAATTGCCCATCGTTGTGTTTAAGAAGTAAAGTTGTGTGTAATAATTTTATAAATTAATCTAAATAAAATCGGAATATGAAAAGATTTTTGATTATCTCTTGCCTTTTATTTCTGTTTTTAGGAAAAGTTGTTGCTCAGGTAAATAATACGGATCCTCATTTAAAGAAAGTATTTAAATTAGATTATACTCCTTCTGTTTTCGATTCTTATTCATATCAAATTTTATATTTATCCGATGGGAAAATTTACAATCTGAGAAATTTCTGTTTGGCTGACCGAATAAAACATATTCATCAACTTGCTATTCAACCCGGAGGTTCTTCTTGTGCCCTTTTGATTTCTCCTGCTAAACAGACTTCCGGAAAAACCGGTTCTTTTTTTGCAAAACTCAATAACTTGGGAGGAAATCAAAGGGCAAGGGTTGAAATATATTCTGCAAACAACACTAATGAATGTTTATATAAAATAAAAGAAGAAAAGGATGTAGCGAAGCAACCTGTCTGTATAGGGTATTCACCGGATGGTAAGAATTTTGTTATTGCCGATTCTGGAAATGAAATTGTGTTATATGATACCCGTACGTACACTCCCTATCTGACGTTAAATACTGCTCTGACGGTAAGTTGTATGGCTGTAAGTCCCAATAATTATTTCTTGGCTGTTGCTGAAGCAGGGAAGATTGAAGTATGGAATTTTCATGAGGCTGTGTTACGTACTCAGCTGGATATCGGATCCCGTGTAAATGATCTTGCTTTTTCAGAGGATAATACGATGATGGCTGTCGTAGCTGCCAATGGCACAGCCACTGTTTATGACACCCGTTCCTTTACTCCGCTGTTTACTTATTCTGGGATGGGAGAAGCTTTAAGCTGTAAGTTTTATCCCAACAATAAATATTTGGGGGTTGTAAAAAATTCAGGTACGCTGGTGATGCTGAATTTAAAAAACGAAGCGGACCAAACCGTTGTAAAAAGTTATAACGGAGGACTGAATACGCTCCGGTATATTGAAGATCTCAGGGACCCGGAAAAAATATATTTGGTGTACACTTCTGGAAAATCTTTTGTGCTTCAGCAGCTTACTGACTTAAAACATAATTTCACTCAGGAATTAAGCGGAAAAGTGAAAGAAAAGATGAATGAATGGATGAAGATGCTGGAAGGGGAAACTTTGGAAGAATACAAAATTCGTGTAAATGAAGATTCCCGTGTGGAGCAACAAGCCATATTCGAACGTGAAATAGCTACAGAAATGGCTGGAGATCAAATAAAGATGACAGAGATATCCTTGGGAAACTATAATACTTCCAAGAATATGCTGGCTTTGGATTTTAGTACGATGCCTTCTATCGTTTTAGAAGTTGAAAAGGAGGAAATCAAAAATTTTAATCCTCAGGCTTTACAATTTCAAAATACAGTTTATGGGATTAATAAAGATGATGAATTTGAGATTATTTATACAGAGGTACTGAATACTCAGACCAATAAGACTTATATCTACGATAATCTGGACCGGATGTCGGTCGTATCTATGGATCTGGAAGAAGGATTTGTGCCTTTGGATCTGATTGAACAATCCAATATGGAAGAGGTGCGCTTAAAAGAAATCCGGCAGAATATAATGGAAGAAGCCAAAAGGTCTAAACTCATTTCCGATAATACAAAGATTAATGTGAGTACGGAAGTGTTGTCGGATGTGGATGCGAATGGGAAGAAGATTATAAATTATAAGATCGGATATCAATATGAAGTAGCAAAAGAATATACAGCCCAGGAAGATTTCCCCATGGGCAAATATAAGACGGAAGCTTCTAATGCCGCTCTTTCTATGCTGTCTATTATTTCTAAGGCTTTTGAGACAGATTTTGCTCAATATATAAAACCGGGGAAACAGATTAAAATCAAGATTACAGGGACGGCAGATGCTGCTCCCATTAACGGAAAGATCGCTTACGGGGGGTGTTACGGGGATTTCCGCAACGAATTGGTGTATAAAAATGGGAAGCTGGGTAATATTACGATTACCTCTGAAAGCGGGATCACTGAAAATGAGCAGTTGGCTTTTTTAAGGGCTGCAGGAGTGCAGGATTATATTGTATCCCATTTAACCGCTTTACGGAATATGAAATGTGATTATGATTACAATATTATCGTTGCGGAACAAACGGGAGGAGAGTTCCGGCGTATCCGGGTTGAGTTTTTGTTTATAGATACTTTTTAATTTTCACCCGTTGTAAATATGAAGCCAAATATTACAACCATATTCATTTGCGTATTCCTTTGTTTAAGCGCCAATCGGGTAATGGCCCAACAGATGACCTCGGCAGAACAGAATTATGCGAATTTTGTACGTTTGTATCAATCGGAAACAGCGGATAAAAAATTGATGTATAGTTTCTTGTGGGATAGTTATAAGGAATATTTATCTTTTTTGAATGGAGCCGGTTCTTCGGGGATGGTGAAAGAAAAATTGAGAATTATTTATCCTCATTTAGTTAACGGAGCGGCCTATTTTTCTCAATGTGGCAGAACTGCAGAAGCTATGGAATTTGCAAAAGCTTATGTAAATATGCCAAAGCAAACCGCTTTTCAGGGAGAACGCTTTACACGGAGTGAGAATTATCCAACCATTGTTTATTATGTAGCAACCGGTACTTTTAACAGCAGGCAATTCAGTGAAGCAATAACTTATTTTCAGGATTATTTGGAAACTGGCGAAACCAGTCGCTTGCCAGATTGCTATTATTATATGAGCAAAGCTTATTATTATAATAAAGATTATATACGGCAGCAGCAGATTTTGGAAGCCGGAATTGTTCGTTTACCTTCAAATGTCCGTTTGATTTACGAAATGATAAATCTATGTATTGAAAGGCAGTTGACAGATCGTTTGGAAATATACGTAAATAGGGCTCTATCGCTTAATCCAAAGGATATGAATGTTTTGCCGATGAAAGCCAAACTTTTGGCAGATAAGGGACAACTGGAAGATGCGCTGAATTTATATACGATGATATATTCCAGAAATTCGGCTGATCTGAAAATTATAAAACAATATGCCACAGTTTGTTATAATTACGCTGCAACTCTTATCAATGGTGCGAATGCGGTTGAAAATCAGCGGCAGTATGCACAACAGCGCCAAAAAGCAAATCAATATTTAAATACGGCAGTCGAATTGTTTCAAAAAATATTGCAGAAAGAACCGGCTTCTGTGAAATATCTGTCGGCCTTGGCGGATACGTATAAATGCCTGGGACAAACGACGGAAGCAGAGCGGACAATCCGCAAAATCCAAATGAATGGTGGAACCTATATTGCTTCGGCAACTGCAATCAATACTGGAAAGAAAACTTCCGGAACGGAAAGGACTCCGATAGAACAGAATGTTTCTTCTGATATTCGTAGAAATACAACTTCCCGAATTTCTCCTCAGGAAATCCCCTTATTTTCTTCCTTTGCCAAGAATTTTGTTGAAAAAGAAATAAATGCCTGGCAGGTAAAGGATGATTATGAAACATTAAGTGAATACCGGCTGAGGGTATCCGAAGAAAAACGGGAGGCAAAGATCAGGGAATTGGCCCGTAAAGCGGAAAATGATTATATCGCCCGCTACGGACAATATGTGGATTGGAATACATTGAAATTGGAGAAGTATGATGCGGAAAACGGGGTATTCCTGATTGTGGATCCCCGTTGGGGAAATTTACTACTCCCCGTTCCCCGGACAAATGACGAAGCCCGCCAATTTGAACGGCAATGGAATAATGTGAAAACCCTTAATCCGCAGTTTTTCATCACGGATGACAGATTGGCCTTGGCAGAGATTACTTTCAGAACTCCTGCAGGACGTTCGTATACCTATAGTAATAAAGCTTCCCTTACTTATCAAACGACTCAGATTGATTATAATTTCGATAAAGTAGATCTGGCTGAGATTCAGACGGCAACGTCCGAAACATCCCGTCCGGTTCCCAGTGTCACCACCCGGAAAGTGAGTGTCGGAAAATCGGATGTAGATATCGAAATACCCCTTTCTAAAAATGTCAATGAAAATACCTTTGCTGTTATTATTTCGAATGAAAATTATCGACGGGAGTCGGAAGTAGAGTTTGCCCATAATGATGGAAAAATATTCAGGCAATATTGTATAAAGACTTTAGGAATGCCTGAGAACAATGTACATTATGTTCCGGATGCAACTTATAATGATATTAAAGTGGAACTGGATTGGCTGAGCCAGGTGGCTCAAGCCTACGGTTCTAATGCCAGTTTGGTGTTTTATTATGCAGGTCATGGAATTCCGGATGAGGAGACACATTCTGCTTATTTATTGCCTGTCGACGGATACGGAGCGAATGTCTCTACCGCTTATAGTTTAAATAAATTGTACGAAACTTTGGCGGGGATGCCCGCTAAATCGGCTACTGTCTTTCTGGATGCTTGTTTCAGTGGCTCAAAACGGGATGGACAGATGATGGCTTCTTCTGCACGCGGGGTAGCTATAAAAGCTGATTCCGGAAAGCCTCAAGGGAATGTGGTGGTAATAAGCGCTGCTACCGGTAATCAGACAGCTTATCCTTACCGGGAAAAAAAGCACGGACTGTTCACTTACTTTTTATTGAAAAAGTTACAGGATACGAAAGGAAAAGTAGATTATGGAGAACTGATGGAATATATACAAACGGAAGTGGCACGTAAATCTATAGTGGTAAATAAAAAATCGCAGACGCCTACGGTAATCCCTTCTGTAACAATAGGAGATAAATGGAAAAAATGGAATTTGAAATAAGAAAAGTCATATCGGATGTATAAGAAAGATTAGAATAATTGTAATCAGATAAACAGAGTAAGATCAACATTTAAATTTAAAAAAAATGAAAAAACTGCTTTTAATAATAACTTGGTTATGGATGGGTGTTCTGGGAGGAATCGCCCAGGAGATAAATTATTCAAATATTGTAGTCAGTAAGGACGGCGAGCCGGTGATGGGAGCGACAGTCGAAGTTGTCGGCACAAATAGTAAAACAATGACGGATATGGACGGTAAGTTTACGATTGTGGTACCGGAAGGGCACACTACTTTAATGATTTCTTATGGAGGGATGAAAAAACAGGTAGTTAGTATTGTACGCGAACCGATTTTATTGTATCGGAAGAATACCCCCGCTGTTCAGATGAAATCTGCAGGACAATACACAAATGTTGTAAAGACAAGGGGAGGCAGAGATTATAAAAAAAATATATTTAATCTGGAATTGTTTTACGCTTCTTATCAAAAATCAGCTATTATAGACTGGGAATTGAAGGGGAAAGAGCGGGTAGGACTCAGTTTGGGATATCATCATCATTTTACCCGTTCTTTTGGTTGGAAAGTGTTGGATTTACAAGGAATGATTACTTACGATGGACGTTTTGAGGATGATGTATGCAACGGGGTTTATAGTTTGACAACGGGTTTGAATTATAATACTCCTTATTTTGGAAAATATATGTATGCATGGGCTGATTTTCATGCAGGTGCTGCTTATAACCATTCTATTGATGAATTTGCACCTACTTACGGAGTAGCCGTAGGTATAAATTTAACCCGTACGGTCTACCTGGCCATAAGATACGATTGGACAGAATATAGTACGTATTTGAATCCCGTAGGGGATGTTGACGTGAAAGATAATGGTATTTCTTTCCGGTTAGGATTTAATTTTGGTAAATGATAAAGAAATTTTTAAATCGAAAATTATGAAAAAGATAGGGTTAATACTATTTATACTTATACTGAGTTTTACCTGGGCAATAGCTCAGTCTACCATTACAAAGGGAATTGTTTTGTCCGGGGATAGTGGAGAACCTTTACCAGGAGCTTCTGTGGTGGTGACCGGGACAGATATCAGTGTTGTGACAGATATGAACGGACAATTTTCTATTGAAGTTCCGTCCGGATATCTGACATTAACGGTTTCTTATACAGGTATGGAACCTGTAATTGTCGACGTAAATCCTGGGCCCATCGTCTTGGTACCGAAAACGACGAAAAAAATAGAATGGGGCGTACGTTTAGGTATGAATATCAATAAAATTTACTGGACTTATGAGGGGGTAGAAGACGATGAGATGAAATCGAAAGTCGGTTTTAACTTAGGCGGTGCCTGTTCCGTTAATCTTACCCGGAAATTACCTTTATTTGTGGAAACAGGATTGTATTTACAGTATAAAGGAGCCAAAGAAAAGGGAGGGGATGGTGACGAATCTTATGAAGGAAAATATAAAATTTGGTATTTGGAAATTCCGGCTGTATTGAGCTACCATATTGATATTGATCGTTTTACAGTACAGCCTTTTGCCGGAGTATATTATGCTTTGGGGATCGGAGGCAAAATGAAAGATTCATACACCTATCAGGGAGTAACGGAAACAGATAAAGAAGATTTATTCGGAAAAGATGAAAATGGAGACTACAATTATTTCAAACGTTCTGATTTCGGTTTACGTTTCGGCTGCGGCCTTGCTTATGAAAGCATTTATTTTGGATTAGGTTATGATTTAGGGTTGACCAATATCTCCCAGTTTGATAATGAAGAATCTAAAAACAGATCTTTCTTTATTACATTAGGCTATAACTTTTAAATTACACATTAGGGACGTGCCCTAATGTGTAATTTCCGAAAAAATCCCTGTCGTTAAAGCCGTCAGCGAATCATTCAAAACCCAAGAGGGGAGCGGGATCAGCTTTATTTTATATAAAGAGCGTAAAGAACGGACGGTAAAATGGTTCTTACAGGATAAAATTACACATTAGGGCACGTCCCTAATGTGTAATCTGGAATTTATGGCTGGCCCGGAGCATGTGGCGGAGAATACTTACCAATTCCTGAGATTCTTGTAAAAGGTTTAAATAGACCAGGGATATTTTTACGCTATTGTGCATGTCCTGTATTCTGGTCATTTGGATTTTATGTAAATCGGAAAATTTCCCCTTGAGCTGTTCACCTTCAGAAAGAAGTTCATTTATTTTTTCATATCCGGCTGAGTGGATAAGGTCTTCTGCTTTTTTTATAAAAGCAGTCAATTCGTCCCGTAAGGGTAGAAATTCCGTAGTGTATTCGGCCGGTAACGGATTGAAATTATTGTCTACATGTTCTTTGCAAGGTTCGCATATTCGTTTCAGGCAATACATGAGCTGTTCGCCGCTATTACTTATCAAGTGAAACCATGTATTTTTTTCAATAGCTAAATTCCGTTCAATTTTGCGCATGCCTAAAATTTCTTTTCGCCTGATCTTTTTGAGTAAATCTTTTTCTTCATTTGTGGCTGTGACAGCTTTACGTAGGCTTTTTAAATCCTCCTGTATAAATCCTTCCGTCATTTGTATATATATGCGGGTTGAAAAACGGAGAATACCGGTTACGTTTTCTTGTATATGTTGACGCAATAAATTCCAGATTTCAGTTTTGTTTTTTGATTGAATAAGACTTTGAAAAAGTGTGTCATCTTTTTCTTCTTTTAATTTATTGCGATAATTCTTATTGCTTCGGATCAATAAAAAGATGGCAATACCGGTCATAAGCAGTATACCGACGATTCCGCCGAAATACATAATTAAGGTTACAAAAAAGCACAGTATAAAAGCGGCTCCGGCGGTAATGAACCATCCACCGATGACGGAGAGTACGCCGGTGATGCGGAAGACTGCACTTTCCCGGCTCCATGCGCGGTCGGCTAAAGAAGTGCCCATAGCCACCATAAAAGCGACATAAGTGGTGGAAAGCGGTAATTTTAAGGAAGTTCCAAGGGCAATCAACAGGCCTGCCAGCACTAAATTAACGGATGCCCTGACTAAATCGAAAGCCGCTCCGTTGGTAAGGATAATCTGGTCTTTATTGAACCGTTTGTTGACCCAACTTTTAATTTTGGCCGGTATAAATTTGGCGATAGTTGTTACCAGAGCCGTGATGGAACGTACCAAACTACGGGCAATTGCAGAAGAGCCAAAAATTTCCTCTCCTTCTTCTTGACGGGACAGATCTACAGAGGTTTTTATAACCTTCCGGGCCTTTTTAGAAGTTGTTAGAGCAACTACCATAATTATTCCCGAAAGAAATAGAAAAATAAACGGAGTTTTAGCCGGTTCATTTAAAGCGTTCATTAAGTATGCGGACGAAACTCCGTTACCGTGGGCAATAAAATCGGTATAACCGGAATACCCTGCCAGGGGAACGCCTATAAAGTTAACCAGGTCATTTCCGGCAAAGGCCATTGCCAAAGCAAATGTTCCTAAAAGGACGATTACTTTAAAAACGTTTATTTTATACCCGTGTAAAATTTGCATTAGTATGGTAAAGAACAGAAAGCAACCCAGCACAATTAATAACGTATTTTCTTTTATCCATAATTTGTGTTCCGGGCTCATAAAAGAGGCATCTTTAATTCCTTTAATGAGCATAAAATAGATGATGGCAGTAACGGCTATTCCTCCGAAAAGTCCGATCGTGTATTTTAATTTGTTTTTATAGTTAAATGTAAAAATAATGCGGGAGAGATACTGTACGAGCATTCCAAAAAAGAAGGCAACTGCGACAGATAAAAAAATTCCCAGAATGACCGTTAATGCTTTTTCTGTATTCAACAGTTCTGCAAACGTAAGCCCTTCCGGTCCGTTGGCAATTTTCAGTAAAGCAAGTGCAAAGGTGCCCCCCAGCAACTCGAATACCATAGACACCGTCGTAGAGGTAGGCATTCCTAAAGTATTGAAGATATCTAATAAAACGATGTCTGTGATCATGACCGCCAGAAAAATGCAGATCAGTTCGTCAAAATAGAAAGATTCAGGGCGGAAAATACCGTGGCGGGCTATGTCCATCATGCCATTGCTCATAACAGCCCCACAGAAAATGCCGATAGAAGCAATACAAATTATACTCCGGAATGAAGCTGCTTTAGCGCCTATTGCTGAATTCAGAAAATTGACAGCGTCGTTGCTGACCCCTACAATTAAATCAAAGATCGCAAGTAAAAAGAGAAAAATGACGATTCCCAGGTAAACTGTTTCCATTCTTTTATTTCTGTTATCCATTACAAAAATAGAATGGAGGTGTTAAGGGACTGTTTCAAAATTGTTACAATACTGTTACAAAAGAAGGGAAAGAAATATTGAGGTAACAGCTGAAAAGAAAAGCAACTATTTATCATTAATTAAAAGAAGAACATTTCTTATTTTTTATTTATTTTTGTAAATCAGATTTTAAAGTTTACAGAACAGGAATATTCAGTAAGACAGGTAAAAATGAGAATAAGAAACATTTTATTTTGGATTTGGGTTTTATTTGGAATGAATAATGTATTCGGGGGATCGGTTGTTTGTGCTCAGGGAGAAGGAAAAAAAGCAGGTATTATTCCGCTCCCTTTGTATCAGACATTTCAGGAAGGCTTTTTTTGCCTTCAGAAAAATACGGAGATTTATACTTCTCCGGAAGGGAAACCGGTTGCTTTGCAATTAGCTGAATTGCTCCGGAATTCAAGCGGTTACCGTTTACCCGTAAAAGAGGGAAAAACGGAGAAGAAAAACACCATCCGGCTTATTATTGATTCCCGATTGGATACTTTAGGACAGGAAGGGTATTGTCTGCAAATAGGACCGGAGAAGGTATGCCTCCTTGCATCGGACAAGGCCGGATTGTTTTATGCCATGCAATCTTTCCGTCAGTTATTGCCCGCTGATGTGGAAAAAAAAGAAGTTGTCCGGGGAATTGACTGGAAGGTACCCTGTATGGAAATTGTGGACAAGCCCCAATATGTTTGGAGGGGATATATGCAGGATGTCAGCCGTACTTTTTATCCTGTAGAGGTGGTAAAGAAATATTTAGATATAATGGCCCTTTATAAGCTGAATGTACTTCATTTTCATCTTACAGACGATCAGGGATGGCGAATAGAAATTCGTAAATATCCTCAACTTACTTCTCCTTTAACTACACGTTTTGCTGAAAAACACAATGAGCCAGAGGAGAGAAGCGGTTTTTATACCCAGCAACAAATTAAAGAACTGGTGGAATATGCAGCGGAACGACATATCAGGATTGTGCCGGAGATAGATATTCCGGGACATAGCTGGCCTACGCTTTTGGTATATCCGGAGTTGGGGGTAAATAACAAACATAATCCGGAATATGTATTTCCGTTTTTGGCTTCCTGGGGATACTGGGGAAATCAGTTTACTCCGAATACCCTGGATCCTACTAAAGAAGAAGTTTATCTTTTCCTGGACCAGATATTCGAAGAGATCGCTTCGCTTTTCCCTTCAGAATATATCCATTTTGGAGGGGATGAAGTAAGGCATGTGGTATGGGATGCAGAACCTCATATTACGGCATTTAAAAAAGAGCATGGCATGAAAACCAGTTTGGATCTGCAAAATTATTTTGTGGAACGGGTATGCCGGATTATTAAATCGAAAGGGAAGAAGCCGATTGGGTGGAACGATATATTGGCGAATCCCGAAGGGTTGACCAGTGAAACGGCTATTATGTCCTGGCTGGGAGAAGAAGCCATTCTGGATGCTGCCGATAAGGGCTTTTATACCGTTGCCACTCCGACAGATTATTTGTATTTTGACATAACCCAGGCAGACCGGAACGACGGTACAATGTCGGATTTAGCTTACCGGAATATTAATTCAATAGAACGGATTTACGGCTACGATCCGGCTCATGGTTTGAAACCTGAACAGAAAAAATATCTTTTGGGTGTACAAGCCAATATGTGGACGGCTGTGCCCCAGGAAGTGAAAGATATGAATGTCCAGAATTTTCCCCGTTTGTTAGCCTTGGCCGAGATCGGATGGACTCCGGGAGAGAAGAAAAATTTTGCAGAATTTGAACAGAGATTGCAGCAGAATTACGGGCGCTTGGATCAATTGAAGGTAGATTATTACCGTCCCGGCGGATATATTACAGGACATTGGCATCCTGAATTACTTTCTGTGGAATACAAGCCTTTGGTATGGGAGGTAAGTCCGAAAGTTTATACCAACGGGAGAATTATTGCCGGTTTCTATTATACTCACGGGGAGAATTATATGGATATCCGGAAAGTGGAATTACTGGAAGACGGGAAAGTTATTTCTGTGGATGAACATCAGGGTTTAGCTGATACTTTCAGAGGGACAAACCGGACAAAAACTTTTCTTTATCATTTAAAAGTAGATCATTACAAGCCGGATGCTGTTTATACTTTAAGGGCAGAAGTAAAAGGGCATGGAGGAACTGATTCGTACGGCAACTTTACTTTTAATCAGGCGCCTTACCGGCCTTTTACGGTGGTAGAACCTGTGGTGCAAAAGTAAAAGGATAGAGAGGAAAATATAACGCTGAAGAGGGCTGCATTCTGTGAGGGGAGGACAGCTTCCTGAAGGCGTTTTATGGAAAAAAGGGAGCAAGATAGAAAGTATTCATTCTGTTTTGCTTAATTTTGTATATGCGAAAAATGAATTAAATATAAAATTATGGGAATGGGAGGGGAAAAGAAAGAGACATTTTACGTTGCAGGGATGAGTTGTGCCGGCTGTGCAACGAATGTAGAAGTGACTTTATCAAAACAGGAAGGGGTAAAAGAAGCAAAAGTGAATTTTGCTTCTTCGACTGTATTAGTTGAATACGATGAAGCCAGAACGTCACCTCAGGCATTACAGAAAGCTGTGCAGGCAGCCGGATATGATCTGATTATTGAAGAAGAGGAAAAGAATGAAGTGGAAGAAAGGCAGGAAGCTGAATACAGACGGTTGAAGAAAAGAACCTGGGGGGCTATATTGCTGGCTTTACCAGTATTTATTATCGGTATGTTTTTTATGCATATGCCTTATGGAAATTGGATTATGTTGGGATTTACCCTTCCGGTACTGACCATTTTCGGACGTAGCTTTTTTGTAAATGCCTGGAAGCAGTTGAAACACGGGCATGCCAATATGGATACGTTAGTGGCTGTAAGTACAGGAGTTGCTTTTTTATTCAGTTTATTTAATACCCTGTATCCGCAATATTGGACGGATCAGGGCATAGAAGCTCATGTATATTATGAGGCTGTAGCCGTTATTATAGCTTTGATTTTATTAGGACGCTTAATGGAGAGCCGGGCAAAGGCCAACACATCAACAGCTATCCGTAAATTAATCGGTTTGCAGCCTCAGACGGTTGTGCGGGTATCGGACGATGGGAGGGAGACAGAGATCCCGATAAAGGTTGTGCAGGCCGGGGACCTGCTATTGGTAAAGCCGGGAGACAAGATTCCGGTTGACGGTACTGTTCAGACTGGGCATTCTTTCGTGGATGAGAGTATGATTACCGGAGAACCGGTGCCTACAGAAAAAGTGAGCGGCAGTAAAGTGTTTGCAGGTACAATTAACCAAAAGGGCAGTTTCCGTTTTATGGCAGAAAGGGTGGGAAATGAAACCATACTGGCCCATATTATCAAAATGGTACAGGAAGCTCAGGGAAGTAAGGCACCCGTGCAGCGTTTAGTGGATAAAATTGCGGGAATTTTTGTTCCGGTGGTGATCGGGATAGCCCTCCTTACCTTTGGAATCTGGATGCTGGCCGGTGGAGAACAGGCTTTTACACATGCTTTGTTGACTTCTGTTACCGTCTTGGTAATTGCTTGTCCCTGTGCGTTGGGATTGGCCACTCCTACGGCTATTATGGTGGGAATAGGAAAAGGGGCTCAGCATAATATTTTGATTAAAGATGCGGAAAGTCTGGAAATGCTTCATCGGGTGAAGGCGGTTGTCTTGGATAAGACGGGTACCCTTACAGAAGGAAAACCCGAAGTCCGGAATATTTTCTGGTATTCGGAAGCCAAATTAAATAAATGGATGCCGGTATTATTGCATTTAGAAAGTAAATCAGAGCATCCCTTAGCGGATGCTGTTGTAAAATATTTGCTGGAAAGGGGAATAACTTCAGATTTAACTGGGGAATTTGAAAGTCTGACGGGCCGGGGGATTAAAGGTACGGTAGGAGGTGAAACCTATTGGGTCGGAAATTACCGGCTGATGGAAGCGAACGGCATTTTGAGAACAGCCGAACAGCAGCAACAGGCGGAAGAGTTACAGTTGTCGGGTACGACTGTGATTTATTTTGCGGATCACCGGCAGATATTAGCCATAATTGCCATAGCCGACCGGATAAAGGCTGGGGCTGAATCTGCAGTACGTCAGTTACAATCGCAAGGCATAGAGGTATATATGCTGACTGGGGATAAT
>JAEXFF010000361.1 GCA_023400335.1 Bacteroidota bacterium | reverse complement strand
CCTTTATGCTCAGGAAGACAATCGGATAACGATAAAAGGAGTGGTGGTGGATGCAACTACCGGAGAACCGATTCCGTTTGCAAATCTTGGGGTCCTGGGAACCGTTGCAGGAGCGGCTTCCGATATGGATGGAAATTTCGAATTGGTTTTACCGTTAGGGTTTGAAAAATATAAAATCCGGGTATCTGTTGTCGGGTATACTTCTTATGAAATGAATGTAGGAGAAGTAAAAGGAGAGGGGGATATGAGGATTACGCTGAAACCCGTTACTTATGGAATCGGAGAAGTAGATGTATATGCTGAATCTTTAGTATATAAAAAAATGATACGGCAGGTTGTCGGGAATATTGGCCGGAATTATATAGCTAAACCTTATAATTATGAAGGTTATTTTGAGTATACGGCTTCAGAAAATGATCAGCCGGCCAATACGAAAGAAGCTATCGTGGAGATATACGACCGTGCGGGGTATAAGAGAAGTGATGTGCAAACTGCTTTTAAAGATCTGAATTATCGTTTTAAAGAAGTCCGCAGAAGCCAGGATACCGAAACTGTTGCCGATGGATTAAATTATTTTGATGACATCCTTACGGCAGATATTGTACGGAATACCCGGAATGTATTGGATATCAGTAACGCCCGGGATTATAAGCTGAAAAATAAAGGACGCCTATTGTACGAAGGGGATTCGGTACAAGTAATCGCTTATGAAGTTAGTAAACCTTCTCTGTCAACCTCGGGAGATGCCGCTGTTACGAATTACAGCGGTGAGATATACATTAATCTGAAAGATTTCGCGGTCTTAAAAAATGTGATGTATGTCTCAGCTAAAGACTTTAATGTTTTAGGCCGGAATCTGCTGTCTATTGATTCAACAAAAAAGGAAAATGTAAAAGTGACCATTATTACAAATTATAAAAAGTTGGACGCTTTTTATTTCCTCAGCGGAATAACCATTCAGTATGCATATAAAGAAGGGGAGAAGGATAAAAACGGACGGATGCAATATGTTACAACCCGTTTGAATGCGACAAATCCGGAAGCTT
Source organism: Bacteroidota bacterium (assembly GCA_023400335.1). Classification (GTDB taxonomy): domain Bacteria; phylum Bacteroidota; class Bacteroidia; order Bacteroidales; family Marinifilaceae; genus Culturomica. The sequence goes on along the minus strand of JAEXFF010000361.1, from coordinate 1,624 downwards.
TTGAAGGCAGGATGTATTATGAAGATCTGGAAACCAACAGAAGCTTTTGGGAGAATTATACCGTATATTTCAAAGAAGATTAAAAAGCAGGAAACAGGCTGTTTTAAAAATGTATGTCACTGCCGTTCTGACTTTACGAAGGTTTTCTATTTTAAAAATATGTCTTCTTTTTGCAACGGCTTTTTCTCGATATGCCATTGAAATTCCCTTAATTTCATTTCCTGAGGCTCAACCAGAAACAGAGGATTGAGTTGACCCTCAGGTTTTTTAATAAAAATAATATCCTTGACTTTTCTATTCTCTATAAATATTTTGATGTAAGAACTCAGGGCCTTGTTCATCCCGATAATGACACCTTTATCATCGGGATAATAAAGCGTTTCTCCATTCCCGTCCACATCTACCAGATAGAGTTCGTTGTTTTTCATATGTCCGACCATATTACGTCCCTTGATCTGATTGTATTTGATTGTATCCAATTGATTGATAATCATTGCTTTTTCGTTCAGGTGGAATTCCTGTATGACATTATTGCTCATGAGCATATCAATACCAGTAGCTGTCATTTGGTTACCGCTGGCCCAGACAATAGGAGCCCCGGATAGGTAAACGGTAGAGTCGGCTACAGGAAAGGCCATAGAATCGCATACCCCTTGTAACTGAGGACTGAAAAATTTTGTGTGATAGTAGGCTTTCAGAATATTATTACCCGCCGTGTCTTTACTGATGGATAAAGTGTCTCCGTGCACAAAAAGGGAATCGGGTTTTCCGACTAAAGTCAAGACAGCCTGGTCGACCACATAAGCGTAATCATTATTTTTCAGAATTTCTCCGTAATTTCCCTCAACAATTATATTGTTTACCGTGTCGTACAGGTGCAGATTATTCTTAAGGATAGCTGTATTACTAATACTATCCACAAACATCGTATCCGCTTTTCCCCAAAATTCATTATAAGTAATCTTGTTGTTTTTGTATAATTCTGCATGGGCGGTTAAAGAATTATACCAGCCGTCTTCCGAATAGAGGGTTCTGTTATCTCCGTATATGGTCGTCGGCCCCAGTATCGATATAACTTTTGATACAGTATGATATTTCATTGTATCCGAATACAGCTCATATCCTTGGGTATATACTTTTACACTGTCTTTAAAAAACATTTGATCGTCCTGGGTAAAATAATATCCCTCTTCGCTTATAAGGGTAGTAGCGGTATCTTTTATGGTTCCCTGATTGAAATAATATCCGATTTTAGTAAAGGCGTTGTAATCCAGGAAATCAGTAGTCAATGTAACTTCCGGATCTTTTAATATCACATTGTCCCGTACTTTTGCCAGTTGGGTATTTCCGTTGTAAGTCATAAAATCTCCCCACAAATTCAGGGTATCGTTTTGAACGGCATGTACATTTCCGAAAGCTTCGATATAATTGCTGTCCGCATATTGATACAAGCTATCGCAATACATCAGCATATCTTCGTGTTTCAATTTTACATTTCCGATTAATTTATTCCGGTTATTATCGGTCTCCGGTTTATAGAAATCGGCGTGTAAAATACGTATGGTGGTTTTCTGCTGTGCAACCGCCGGAGAAATCATTCCTGTCAGGCAAACGAGAAAAAGAC
>JAEXFF010000332.1 GCA_023400335.1 Bacteroidota bacterium | reverse complement strand
GATATGCTATACGGATTCGGACCTTCACAGGTGAGAAATAAGACAAAACCGGATTCTCTTTATACCGGTATTCCCTATAGTTTAATCGCTTTAAAAAAAATGTTTACCCTCTGGGATAAAGCGGTAGGAGAGGGATGGCCTGCTGTATACCTGGGGAATCACGATCAGCCCCGTATGCTCAGCCGTTTTGGAAACGATAGTAGGGAATATCGGGAAATCTCGGCAAAAATGTTGACGACTTTTTTGCTTACAATGAGGGGAACCCCTTATTGGTATGCCGGGGATGAAATCGGGATGTGTAATATAAAATTCAATCATATCGAAGACTATAAGGATATAAATACAAAGAACCTTTACAAACAAATAGAAGAAAAAGGTGGAAATATTCCGGCTTTTTTGGAGGAACAAAAACAACTTGCCCGGGACAATGCCCGCACCCCCTTTCAGTGGAATAAATCTCCTTATGCCGGTTTTAGTACAGTTAAACCTTGGTTAAAAGTGAATCCTGATTATTGTCAAATAAATGTGGAAAATCAGGAAAAAGATCCTTTTTCAGTTTTAAATTATTTCCGGGAATTGATAAAGATGCGACAAAATTACAGGGCTTTCGTGTATGGTAAATATATATTATTAGATGCAGCGAATAAAAAGGTGTTTTCTTACCTTAGAGAGGAAGGACAGCAAAGGTTTTTGGTTACCTTAAATTTTTCTCCGAAAAATGCTTGTGTTATTCCCGGTATGGACATGAGTCAGGCTCGTCTTTTTTTAAGTAATTACAAAGAAAGGGAAAAAGAAAAGGTTTGCAGGAAAATAAAACTTCGTCCCTATGAAGCCAATATCTGGAAATGGGAAGAGGCAGATTAAGGCTGCCCGGTATATTTTCGCCCTAAGGAGGATTTGTTATAGAAGCATTATCTTTATATTTGTCGCATATAAAAAGAAAAAAATGTCACTGGAAGCGGATTTACTGCAAAGGCGCAGAACTATACAAAAACAGATGGATGAGAGAGGCATGGAAGCCTGTCTGTTGACAATACCCCTGAATTTGTATTATCTGTGTGGATATGTTTTTAACGGTTATTATTATTTACCTGTAGAAGGGGAACCGCATTTGTTTGTAAAACGTCCGGTTGATTTATTGGAGAGGAATGTTCATTTTATAAGAAAACCGGAACAGATTCCGGATTTATTTCGGGAGAACGGATGGAAACTTCCGGAAAGGCTTTTATTGGAGGAGGATGAATTGACTTATAGTGAAACCATTCGTTTACAACATATTTTTGAACTTCAGGGGACGGGTAATATTACGCCTTGGATCCGCCGGATGCGGATGATAAAATCCGCTTGGGAGATTCAGCAAATGCAGGAGACTGCAGAAAAACAGAGCTTTGTCTACAGTCAGATTCCGGAATGCTATCGGCCGGGCATGACGGATCTCGAATTACAGTATGAAATAGAGTACAGAATGCGCCGGAAGGGGTCGATTGGTTTTTTCAGGACTTTTGGGAGCCACATGGAAATTTTTATGGGAAGTGTATTGGCGGGAGAAAATGCTGAAGTGCCCTCTCCTTTCGATTTTGCTTTAGGGGGTGGCGGGATACATCCTTCTTCCCCTTTGGGAGCTAACGGAACACTTTTAAAAAAAGGGATTTCCGTGATGATAGATATGGCTGGTAATTATACAGCTTATCAGACGGATATGACCCGTGTATACGCTATCGGAAAACTGTCTTCCGAAGCTTATAAAGCTCATGAGATATCCCGCTGGCTTCATCAGGAAATTATGGATACAGTTGGGCCGGGAACTGCCTGTGCTGAAGTTTACCGGAAAGTGGAAAAAAGAATAAAAGAAGCGGGGTTATCAGCTTATTTTATGGGAACCCGTCAACAAGCTCATTTTGTGGGACATGGGGTAGGGTTGCAAATCAACGAATTGCCTGTTTTGGCTTCCCGTTCTAAAGAAGTGCTTCAGATAGGGATGACATTTGCTTTTGAACCAAAATTTGTTATTCCTTCGGTGGGAGCTGTCGGAATAGAAAATACTTTTTTAGTGACTGCAAACGGTCTTAAAAAATTGACTTATTTTCCGGAAGAGATTATTCCTTTGGAATAAACCGGAAATTCTGCAATATCTTTATCTTTACAAAACTAAAAACTTGTTTATGGAGAAATTGATTTATAATGCACGGATTGTGACAATGAACCGGAGTATGGAAGTTATTGAGAAGGGATATATCCGGATAAGTCAGGGAAAAATTAAGGAAATAGGGGCGATGGAAGAATTAGGGGATGGGGAAACGAGGAATATTCATCCTTCCGGAGTGGCTTATGATGCCGGAGGAATGTGGATTATTCCCGGTTTTGTGAATACGCATACCCATGTCCCTATGACGATGTTTCGGGGATATGCCGATGATCTTCCGTTACATACCTGGTTGACAGAATATATTTTCCCGGCAGAAGCAGAATTGGTTCGTCCGGAAAATGTGAGAATTGCCTCCCGCCTGGCATTTTTAGAAATGATAAAATCCGGGACTACCTGCTTTAATGATATGTATTTTTATGAAGATATTATTGCTGAAGAAGCCAAGAAAGCAGGTTTAAGGGGAGTGATGAATGAGTCTGTGATTGATTTTCCTACAGCCAGTTTCCGAACGGTAAGGGAAGGATTTGAACAGACGGAGAGGCTTATCCGGAAATGGGCAGGAGATCCTTCCATTCATCCGTCGGTTTGTGTACATGCTCCGTATACTTGTTCTCAGAAAACGTTACAAGAAGCGAAAAAACTGGCAGATCAATATTCGGCTTTATTGCAGATTCATTTGGCTGAAACGCGTAAAGAAGTGAAAGATATTACAGCAGAGAAAGGAGTGTCTCCTGCTGAATACCTTTATTCTATAGGTCTATTGGACCGGAATGTGATTGCTGCCCATTGCGTTTGGCTGAATGAAAAAGAAGTGGAATTGTTAGCGGAGACGGGTACTTCGATTGGGCATTGTCCGAAAAGTAATCTGAAACTTGCCAGTGGTATTGCTGATACAGATACTTATATAAAAGCTGGTATCACTGTTGGGTTGGGAACGGATGGAACAGCTAGTAATAATTCTTTGGATATGGTTGAGGAGATGCGTTTTGCAGCTTTATTACCGAAAGTAGTGCATTCCGACCCGGAAGCTGTAAATGCGAAAATGGCGTTGAGAATGGCTACAATTGAGGGAGCCAGGGCTTTGGGTTTGGGAGAGATTACCGGCTCTCTTGAAAAAGGGAAACGGGCTGATTTGATCATAGTACACGCTGAAGCCACCAATATGGTACCTCAATATGACGTTTATTCGGCTATTGTGTATGCTATGAATAGTAAAAATATCCGTTCTTCCATGGTAGAAGGGGAATGGATTATGCGGGATCGGGTCGTACTTCACATCAATAAAGACGAAACTGTTGAGGGGATAAAACGTATCGCTACCGGCATGGAAAATAGAAATTCAGGGAAATTGTACTAGACAGAATGAACTGAAATAGAGGAAACGAAATGTTGGAAACCCAATCGTTCAGTTGTTTGGCTATTCTGAGGTTTGAATAAGTAGTTCAGTATTTCGTTTTTGTCTGATCAGCAGGATTTACAGATGTTTTTATTTGAAAGAGGGATAAGTATTTCGGGAAATTTCATAACTTTACCTCTCTGTTAGAAGAGAGTCTTTATTAAACTTTTTAAACGCTAAGTATGGAAAAATTGAATTACGGAGGATTAGATAATGAATTTACGGCTTATGAAAATGCCAGGATAGTTATATTACCTGTTCCGTATGATGGTACGAGCACTTGGTTGAAGGGAGCCGATAAAGGGCCGCAGGCTATTCTGGAAGCTTCGGCTAATATGGAGCTTTACGATATTGAAACAGATTCTGAAGTTTATACACAGGGGATTGCGACTTTGGATGCCGTAACTGAAAATCAGTCGCCGGAGGCGATGGCAGATGCTGTGGAGAAAAAGATAGATTCCGTTTTAAATGATAAAAAATTCCCGGTTCTTTTAGGAGGGGAACATTCTGTCAGTATAGGTTCAATCCGTGCTTTTGCAAAGCATTATGAAAATTTTTCTGTACTTCAGTTAGATGCTCATTCGGATATGCGGGACAGTTATGAGGGGTCAGACCATAATCATGCTTGTGTTATGGCCCGGGCGAAAGAAATGGCAACTATTGCCCAGGTGGGAATCCGGAGTTCCTGTATAGAAGAAAAACACAATATTGATCCCGACCGGATTTTTTATGCACATGAAATTAAAGAATCTCCGACCTGGATGTATGAGGTTTCTGAAAAACTGAATGATAATGTATACATTACGATTGATTTGGATGTATTCGATCCTGCCTATATGCCTTCTACCGGAACTCCTGAACCGGACGGCTTGGCTTACCGGGAAGTAATTAATTTTCTGAAATTGATTAACGAAAGACATAATATTATCGGATTGGATGTAGTAGAACTTTGTCCCAATGAAGTCAATAAAGCTCCGGATTTTCTGGCATCGAAACTGATTTATCAAATATTGAGTATGAAATTCAATCCTGTGCAGGGATAGATGTTTTTTAGGAAATAAAATAGATTATAAATGAATTTGACTGAGTCAGTGGGGTCCTCATATTTGTACCTTACATTGTTTATATTAAAAAATGGAAAAGAAAGATTTATTAAAAGACACAATTAAACACATCGACATCAAGTCTTACGATTCAACCCAGTTGATTGACGCTATGCGCGATATGTCCTTCACCTCACGCGATACGGCCCGTGCAGCTGATATTTTAATGAAAATGGTAAAGGAAAAAGAGTGTACGAATATTCTTACCATTGCTGGAAGTACAAGTGCTGCCGGATGTATGCAGGTATATGTGGATATGGTCCGCAATAAGATGATCGATGTCGTTGTAGCGACCGGAGCATCTATTATTGATATGGATTTGTTTGAAGCTTTAGGATTCAAGCATTATAAAGGCCGTCAGGACGTTCCGGATATGCAATTGAGAGATTTATATATTGATCGTATTTACGATACTTTTATTGATGAAGAAGAATTGCAGATTTGTGATCATACAACGTATGAGATAGCAAATGCTCTGGAACCCCGTCCTTATTCTTCCCGTGAGTTTATTTGGGAAATCGGAAAATGGCTGACAGAACATTCGGTGAAAAAAGACAGTTTGATCCAGACGTGTTATGAATGTGGAGTGCCTATTTTCTGTCCGGCTTTTTCAGATTGCAGTGCCGGATTCGGTATTGGAAAACACCAGTGGGAACGTCCGGATAAACATGTCTCTATCGATTCTGTAAAAGACTTTATCGAATTGACCATGATCAAAATGAATGCCCCGACTACCGGTTTATTTATGATAGGAGGAGGGACCCCCAAGAATTTTGCACAGGATACGGTCGTTTGCGCTGAAATTTTAGGGCATGAGGTTCCTATGCATAAATATGCCATACAGATTACAGTAGCTGATGTACGGGACGGAGCTTGTTCTTCTTCTACTTTAAAAGAAGCTTGTTCATGGGGTAAGGTAGACGTGACATATGAACAAATGGTATATGCCGAAGGTACTACAGTAATTCCTCTGATTGCCAGTTATGTATATCATAGTAATGCATGGAAAAACAGAGAATATAAAAACTGGGTAAAATTGTACGAAAAGAAATAGTACTTACCGGAGTGAATATTTAAAAGTCCATAAAGTCTGTTGTATTTCCAACCTATTTGGTTCCAACTGAATAGAGAAGCTCACAGGACTTTATGGACTTAATTTGTGAATTTTGAAAAGTATTTATGTTTATATTTTTGGTAAATTACAAAAGGCCGCTTGAAGAAGTGGAAGAAAATCTGGGGGCTCACCGGGCATATCTGGACAAATATTATGCGTTGAAAAAATTTATTTTTTCCGGAAGACGGAATCCCCGTACAGGAGGATGTATCTTATGTAATGCTTCGGATAGAGAGGAAGTAAATGCAATTATTGAAGAAGATCCTTTCTATTTTAAAGGTATTGCTGATTATGAAATCATCGATATTTCATTGACAAAGTATGCGGAAGGCTTTGAAAAATTCTTTTAAAAACAATTGAATTATGATAACCTATGCCATTATCGGATTGACAGTTGTAATTTCTCTGATGTGTTTCAATAACCGGGCTTTATTAGAGAAATTGTCTATGAATCCTTATAGAGTCATACACGCGGGAGAGTGGTACCGGTTGATTACCCATGGATTTGTACATGCGGATATGACACATTTATTTGTCAATATGTTTACTTATTGGTCGTTTGGGATTTATATAGAATCTGTTTTCCGATACAACGATTTCGGGGCATGGGCTTATCTTATATTGTATTTCGGAGGAATGATTGTCGCCTCTCTGTACGATTTATTCCGGTACCGGAATGAGCCTTATTATTCTTCTATCGGTGCATCCGGGGCAGTGGCTGCTGTGCTGTTCAGTTGTATATTTTTGAATCCCTGGGATAAAATTCTTTTGTTTGCAGTAGTACCTGTTCCCGGAATTTTATTTGGGGTTCTTTATCTTATTTATTGCCAGTATATGGCTAAACGCGGAGGGGGGCATATTAATCATAATGCCCATTTTTATGGGGCCGTATTTGGTTTTATCTATCCTGTATTTTTGGAACCCCGGTTATTACAAGTGTTTTTAGATCATTTTTAAGCGATTCAACTCCTGTAAATAAAATAGCCCTTAAGCATTTTAAGGGATTACTGAAGTGTTTTTTCGGAGTTTACCGGAAAAATAGTATGCTTCAGCAAAATGCTTAAGGACTTTAATAAAATGTACAGTATCTATTCTAAATAAGTATAGCCATAAAGTCCGGAACGGTAATTCGATAAAAACTCCCTTCCTTCTTCGGCTGAAATAATACCTTTTTTCACAGAGGCAGTAACCCAAACTTCTACAGTACGGGCCATTTTTTTAGGTGTGAATTGTACGTATTCCAATACATCGGCTACTGTTTCTCCTTCGATGATTTTATCGATAACATACTCATTTCCTTTCACTTTAATATGTACAGCATTTGTGTCGCCGAAAAGATTATGCAAATCTCCCAAGATTTCCTGATAAGCCCCGACCAGAAATACACCGAAATAATAAGGTTCTTTATCGTTGAGTTCGTGTGCGGGTAAGTGGTAAGAGAAATTGCGGGTAGAGATAAAATTATCTATTTTCCCGTCAGAATCACACGTAATGTCCTGAATGGTTGCAGATTTTGTGGGTTGTTCATTTAATCTGCTGATAGGCATGATGGGAAAAATCTGATCGATGGCCCAGGAGTCCGGGAGAGACTGAAATAAAGAGAAATTACAGAAATATTTATCCGGCAACATCTTAGAAATTTTCTTTAATTCATCCGGTGCATGTTTTGTTGCTTCGGCCATCTGATAGACATCCCGGGCAACGGACCAGAACAGGCGTTCTACTTGTGCTCTGGTTTTTAAGTCAATCAATCCCAAATTGAAAAGTCCTAATGCATCTTCCCTGCATTGTACGGCGTCGTGCCAGGTCTCCAGCAAACGGGGTTGATTCAGGTTTTCCCATAATTCATAGAGTTCCTTTACTAATTCATGAGCATCTTCGGAAATCTCTTCATTTTCATCAAAAGCCGGTAAATGGGTACTGGCCAATGCTTCGAATACCAGTACTGAATGGTGTGCTGTAAGCGAACGCCCGGACTCCGTGATAATATTGGGTTGTCGCAGATTATTCTTTTCGCAGGCATCTACAATAGAAGATACGGCATCATTTACATATTCCTGTATAGAATAATTCATACTATTCCCTGAAGTTGAAGATCGGGTTCCGTCGTAATCTACGCCTAATCCTCCCCCTATATCTACGAAATTTATTTCGTATCCCATATTTTGGAGTTGTACATAAAATTGGGAAGCTTCTTTGAGGGCTGTTTTGATCCGACGGATGTTTGTAACCTGACTGCCAATATGAAAATGAATGAGCTGCAGACAATCCCTCATTTTGTATTTATCAAGAATATCCAACGCTTCCAGTAATTCGCTGGAATTTACACCGAATTTACTTACATCCCCTCCTGATTCTTCCCATTTTCCGCTACCGGAACTGGCAAGTTTTATGCGGATTCCGATATTCGGACGAATATTCATCTTTTTAGCCAGTTTGGCAATATTACGGAGTTCCATTAATTTTTCGACGACCAGAAAAATACGTTTCCCCATCTTTTGAGCCAGTAATGCCAATTCTATGTAACTTTCATCCTTATAGCCATTACAAATAATCATGGCGTCGTCGTCTATATCGATGGACAGAACAGCATGTAACTCCGGTTTGGAACCGGCTTCCAGCCCGATGTTGAATTTGTTTCCGTGGCTGACGATTTCTTCTACCACAGGACGCATCTGATTGACTTTAATGGGATAAATAATGAAGTTTTTTGCAGTATAACCGTATTCACGGGCTGCAAATTCAAAGCAGTTGGATATCTTTTCTATCCGGTTGTCCAGAATATCCGGGAATCGCAACAACATAGGGGCTTCTACATCACGTACTTGTAATTCTTCCATTAATTCTTTCAGATCGATAGAGGGGCCGTCGGCTTTAGGAGTTACTGCTACGTGTCCCTTTTCATTAATTGAAAAATAGTTCAGCCCCCAACCATTGATGTTGTATAATTCTGCTGAATCCTCAATACTCCATTTTCTCATTTCTGTCTATTGATATCGATATTATAGCGTTTTATATTCGCCTGCAAAGCTACGGCAATTAATTGAAAATTGAAAGATGAAAGTAAAAATATATAGGGTAAAAATAGGCTTATTTAATTTCTTATAAATTCTTCTGTAACTGTTTGGAATACTTCTTAAGAAGCATAAAAAGAATGTCTTTTCGTTTTTCTTTATTCAAATAAGGATATTGCCTTCTGAAGAGCTATTTTGATTCTAAATAAATAATGTTATTTTTGTATAAAGTTCATTCTCCAAAGGGGAAAGGAAATCGAAAAGCGGTAAATCTTCAGTATTTATCGCTTTTTGCTTTAGTAGATCCCTTCTAATTTTCTATTTCTTTTTTTTTCGATTTTATACCGGTTTCTGCCTTTGATATAAAAAGCTGTAATCAGATAATAATATTGAGGTGTTTTGGGCTCCAGTACGACGATATAGGACTCTTTTTCGTTGTAAATATAAGTCCTGACCGCTTGTTTATCTTTGACAGAAAAAACTTCAATAGTATCTGCTTTTTTTTCCTGAAGGTGGAATTTTATCCAGTGAATCCGCATGGAACGATCCCGATCGTATACCCGATGGTGGTATTTCCCTTCTGAGTGGGTTGTCAAATGATGAAAGAGGATTTCTATGGTTGTCTTCCCTTCCTGGGGAGTCGGTTTTACCGCTTTATTCCGGAAAAAATTATCGGTTTCTATAAAATCCCTATGGAAAATTCTGCCTAACGAAATATTCCGTTCGGATTCACTGAACGAATCTAATTCCAATAATGAATTATATGTTTTAAGTAAATTCAGGGGCATGATAGCGGAATAAAACCTTAATTTTAAATCTGTATTCTGAAAATATTGAATTTAGCAACACTTTTATAAGTTGTTTCTTCCAAAGAAGCTCCCGTACGTTGCCGTATTTTTTCAATTAACCGCAATTTGGGAAGCGCTTCTTTTACCGTATTGTTTAAATTATAAGATAAGGCGCCGATAAATAAATCGCACAATTGGAGTAAATCCACTTCATGTGACCGGACGTGCTGAATTTTTTCAATAATTCCCATATGTACGTTTAGAATTTTTTTTAGTTCTTCAATCCGGTATGAACTGAGGTCGTCCTTTATATCCAGATAAATATTGTAAGTAGAAGTTGTATCTAATAAATGGTAGATAAGCTGATAATACATCAGATAATAAAAACGGTCGTAGTCGTGATTACATTTAGCGGCTATATACCGTTTTTTATCTACAATAATAGCCCTGAAACGGATATCCGAACGGTCAAAAAAGAAATTCACCAAATCGGCATAAAAATTATAATTCCAGGCATTGAGATTACTCCATTTTACTTCAAGTGAATTTTTGTGTTTTTTTCTGAGTTCCTTAATATCTTCTTTTAATTTTTTTATCCGCTGGTATGGCGCAGAAATATACCCCAAGATCATATATTGCTTTCCATCGTTTTTCAGATGACAGCTTTCGTCACAATAATAATTATAGGTAGGATGATATTCCATAAAATCACTCTTAGAATTTGACGATACGATCATTCATACCGGTAGGCCTTTCGAAAAATGGAAAAGTCGTCTTCTCACTCCCGCACAGTATATACAAATTTACAAAATTTCTCCCACAAAAAAAACTACACACTAGGGACGTGCCCTACTGTGTAATTTTCATTTACTCTCCGCAGAAGAAAAGTGAAACATCGGTTTAATAGGCTTTAGAACAAATAATTATGGATTACTTAAAATAGAAATTATCGGGAACAAAAAATAGAGGGCTGCGGACGATTATGAGGTCGAAAAGTAGTAGTAAGGGATTTGGCTCCAAATGTTTATGAAAAACAAAATCCGGAAAAACTGAAGGTTAATTTAAGGCAGGTATTTTTATTAGTGCTTTTATTAAAGGGATTTTGGATAATCAGCTGAAATTATAGCATATTCCGTTTAAAGTATATTGCCACTGAAAAAAATTGTATTATTCGGGTAGAAGCCTTTATCAGATGACGCTTTTATTTCTGATTTATTCATTACAAAATAACAAAAATAGGGAATTACTCGTTTTCGGGAAACCTTTTCTTTTTGAAATACTATTCCTTATTGAGGACATGTGTTCCAAAAATCAATTTTGTCAACTTTAAACAAAAACGCACTGATTATCAGTACGTTCAGCTTTGGGCCGGGATGTCTGGAATTTTGACGTTATTGTAAGATTTTGATGATATAACTTTCGTTATTGCTAATTTGTGTAGACATTATTACCAGTGATACACTTAAAGATTCCGGATTTTTTCGATATGTTACTCTGAATATGTTTAAGGATTCCTCGGTTTCTTCGACATATTCCTTAGAATAGCTTAGCCGAATGCTTTTAACTCTACAAATCCAGGAAAATTTTAGCTCAGTCAGTTTATCCCGAATGTATTAAAAGTTTTCTGCAAAAAAATAGGCAATTGATACGTTACCTGTCAATTGCCTTTAATTGGTCGAGATGACTGGACTCGAACCAGCGGCCTCCACGTCCCGAACGTGGCGCGCTACCAACTGCGCTACATCTCGTTTGTTTGCGGATGCAAATGTAATAAAATAATGAATTTATTATAGTATATTTGTAGAAATTTTTATCATATAAAATAATTAAGTGATGGATTCGATCAGGCAAAATAAGGTTTCCCGTTTGATACAGAGGGATTTAAGTGAAATGTTTCAAAAAGAATGCAGGGAGATAATAGCGGGAGCAATGGTTTCGGTTACTAAAGTAAGAGTGAGTCCCGATCTTTCGTATGCTAAGGTATACGTAAGTATTTTTCCTTCAGAGAGTGTAGAAGCGACAATGAACAATCTGAATGAAAAAAATAAAATGATCCGGTTTATTTTGGGTAAAAAAGTAGGGAAACAAATGCGGATTATTCCTGAATTGCGTTTTTTTGTAGATGATAGTTTGGATTATATTGAAAAAATAGACGAACTTTTGAAATAATTTGCGATTTTTGGACATAGATTGTTTCCGGACCGGGGCATAGCAGGAATAAAAATAGTTTTAATTTAATAGAGGTCTTAAAATCAAACTCATTTAAAAAGAGCATAAATGAAGCTGTCCTTTTTTATTGCCCGTCGTTATCTTTTTTCTAAAAAGAAGCAAAATGCTATAAACATTATTTCTGCTATCAGTGTAGCGGGAGTGGCAATTGGTACGACGGCTTTGATTGTAATCCTTTCTGTTTTTAACGGAATTGATTTGATTTTACAGAAAAGTACAGACAGTATGACTCCTGATTTAATTATTTCTCCGGTAAAAGGAAAATTTGCGGATTTTGATAGTTTGGCTTATCGGGCTCTTCTTGCTCATTCCGATATTGACTATTTTAATCCGGTAGTGGAAGAAAATGCTTTATTAAAATATGGGGATCGTCTGAAGCCGGTAGTTGTAAAGGGGGTTATACCGGATTACGGGATAGTGACCGGATTACAGGAAAACATAATACAAGGGGAATTTCATTTGCGGGAAGGGGATCTCTACACATCTGTTGTAGGGCAGGGGGTAGCTGCAGAATTAGGAATCGGACTGAATTATTTAACTCCTCTGGTCTTCTATTATCCTAATAAAGAAGCTTCTTCTTTGAATGCTGCTTTAAATACAGAATCTGTCTTTCCTGCTGGTTTTTTTTCTTCACAGCAAGGAGTTGATAATAAATACATTCTCACTGATATTAATTTTGCCCGCAAGTTATTTCGTTTAGATCATCAGATTTCAAAAATAGAGATTAAATTAAAAAATCCGGAAATTTTAAAGAAAATAAAAGCTCAGTTACAAAAAATAAGCGGAGAAAATTTTAAAGTAGAAGATAAGTATGAAATAAACCGTTCTTTTTACGCAATGATGAAATCAGAAAAGCTGGTTGTATTTTTAATATTACTTTTCATACTGTTTATTGCTTCTTTTAATATTGTCGGATCAATTTCAATGCTCATTTTAGATAAGAAAGAAGATCTGGCAACTTATAAGGCTTTGGGGATGACTTCCCCAAAAATTATTTCCGTATTCCGGACAGAAGGAAATTTAATCACTTATGTAGGTGCCTTTATTGGATTGGTGTTAGGGGTATTGATTTGTTTTTTACAGCAGACATTTGGTTTTATCAAACTGGGGGAAGGAAATTATATAATAGAAGCTTATCCGGTCAAATTGGTATTCGGAGACATTGCTTTTATTTTATTGACTGTTTTATTGATCGGTTATATTGCATCCTATTTTCCGGTTAAATATTTGATAAAAAAATTAGTATAAGGAATGTAAATTCAATTCAGAGATCAGAACATATAAAGATAAGTTATGAAAAGATGGATATTCAGTTTCTTATTTATATTTCCCCTTTTCTTGTATGCTCAGGAAAAAGAAGTAATGGCTTTGATAGAAACCAATCTGGGAAATATGAAAATAAAATTGTACAACGATACTCCTAAACACCGGGATAATTTTGTTCGTTTGGCAAAGGCAGGTCATTATGACGGAACTTTGTTTTACCGGGTGATCCGGAATTTTATGATTCAGGGAGGATCTTCAGACAGCCGGAATGCAATCGCCGGTCAATTTATCGGTTTTGGAAAGCCAATGACTATAGATGCGGAAATTAAAGAGGAACATTATCATAAAAAAGGTGCTTTGGCTGCACCTCGCCAGCCTGACCGGGAAAACTTTTTTAAGGAATCTGACATTTCCCAGTTTTACATTGTACAAGGGAAAAAATACACTGAAAAGGAGTTAGAGCTGATTGAAAAATCGGTTAATGCTCCTATAAAGAATGCGATAAACCGTAAATATTATACACCTGAGAAAAAAGTAATTCTGGATTCCCTTCGTAAGTTAAATAAAGTAAAAGAATTTCGGGAAATTGCAGAAAAGATAAAAAAAGATATTGCTTTTGAATGGAATGCCAATCCGGATAAAATATATATGTCGGAGCAAAAAAAACAGGATTATATAAACCTGGGGGGAGTGCATCATTTAGACAAAGAATATACAGTGTTCGGGGAAGTTGTGGAAGGGTTAGATGTCATTGATAAAATAGCAGCTTTACCGACTGACGAAAACAATCGTCCTTTTAAAGACGTAAAAATGAAAATAATGATATTGAATGAATGATATGGCGGAGACAAGGAAAAACTATATTCTATTATTTCGTAATATAATATGGGCTTTAGTTATTTTTGTTTTGTGTGCTATTCCGGGAGAGAATATTCCTAATCCTCAATGGAGTTTTCCACACCTTGATAAAATTGTTCATTTTGGACTGTTTTTCATTATGGCTATTTTGCTATGCGGTGAATTAGAATATCAAACCCGTTTGACATGGAGAAAAATATATCTTATCACGATTAGTATTGCATTTATTTATGGAGGAATCATCGAATTATTGCAGGAGTATTTTTTCAAGCGGAGCGGCGACATGCTGGATTTATTGGCGGATGTTTTGGGAGCTATTATCGGTTGTTTGGTTTATCCCCAATTAAAACAATGGAGAAACAGATTAAAAAAACAAAATAACAACTAAACTTCAGCTGACTTTTTGAGCCTC
>JAEXFF010000316.1 GCA_023400335.1 Bacteroidota bacterium | reverse complement strand
TAATATAAAAATGTTAAAATGGAGATCGTAGTAAGTGGAATCCGACCCACAGGAAATTTACATTTGGGAAATTATTTCGGAGCAGTTAAGAATTTTTTAAGGTTGCAGGACGAGTATAAGTGTTTTTTCTTTATTGCCGATTGGCATTCCTTGACTACCCACCCTCATCCCGGGGATGTGATGGCTAATGTGCGTAAAATACTGGCAGAATACCTGGCCTGTGGTATAGATCCCGGAAAAGCGGCTATTTATTTGCAAAGTGACGTGAAAGAAATTGCGGAATTGTATCTGTATCTCAATATGAATGCTTATTTGGGGGAATTGGAAAGGGTGACTTCTTTCAAAGAGAAGGCCCGGAAACAACCCGATAATGTGAATGCAGGTTTATTGACTTATCCGGCTTTGATGGCGGCAGATATCCTTATACACAATGCAGATAAGGTGCCGGTAGGAAAGGATCAGGAACAGAATATGGAAATGGCCCGGAAATTCGCCCGTCGTTTCAATACCATTTACGGAATAGAGTTTTTTAAGGAGCCTCAGTCGTATTCTTTTGGAGGGGAAGCTGTAAAAGTCCCGGGCCTGGACGGATCCGGAAAGATGGGAAAATCAGAAGGGAATGCCATTTACCTGATTGACGATGCAGCCACCATCCGCAAGAAAGTGATGAAAGCTGTGACCGATAGTGGTCCGACTGTTCCCAATAGCGTGAAACCGGAAGCGATTGATAATTTGTTCCGGATGTTGCAGATTGTGTCTTCTCCGGATACTTATACTTATTTCAATGAAAAATACAATGCCTGTGAAATCCGGTACGGGGATTTGAAGAAACAATTGGCAGAGGATATTATTCAATTTACAGCTCCTATACGGGAAAGGATACTGGCTATTTCGGAAGATGTGGATTATATGGACAGGGTGGCTGCTGAGGGAGCGGAGCAGGCCAGGTGCAGTGCCCGGAATACAATGCTGGAAGTGAGACGTATTATTGGTTTTAGATAAAAATGAATTGTACTGACGGATACGGAGAAGTAAAGGGGCGGATGAGTTGAAGTGAGTACCTGAAAATGACGGAAGATGTATGAATATCTGAAAGGTAATTTGGCAGAAGCTACTCCGACATATGCGGTGGTGGATTGCGGAGGAGTGGGATACTACGTCAATATTTCGGTAAATACATATTCGAAGATTGCTGCCGAAAAAACAGTTTGTCTGTATGTGCATTTAATCGTCCGGGAGGATGCTCATTTATTGTATGGTTTTTATACCCGTGAAGAACGGAGGTTGTTCCGGCAATTGATAGCTGTGTCGGGTATCGGGGCGAATACGGCCGGAGTTATGTTGAGTTCCATGACTACGGAGGAAATTGTCAGTGCTATTCTGACGGAGAATGTAAATGCCATAAAAAGCGTAAAGGGAATCGGTTTGAAAACCGCCCAGCGGGTGATTATCGAATTGAAAGATAAAGTCGGAAGCGGAGGCGGTGCGGACGAATTTCTATTTGCTTCAGGGACTATGAAGGAAGAGGCTTTAGCCGCCCTGGTGATGTTGGGATTTGTGAAAAATCAGGCTGCAAAAGTCATTGATAAAATACTTGCCGCAGGAAAAGTAACTACTGTTGAAGAATTGATTAAATTAGCGTTGAAACAGCTTTAGGGAGAAGGGGACCCGCTTTCGAAAGCCGGGTTATTTTTGTAACTTTGTTCTCCATCAACAAGAGAAAATTATGAATGTAAAAATATTCGTCAATAATCCGTTTCAGGAAAATACCATTTTGCTGTATGATGAAACGAAGGAGGCCGTTGTCATTGACTGTGGCTGTTTTGATTCGGAAGAAAGGGAAGAATTCAAGAATTTTGTCCGGGAAAACCAACTGAAATTGGTGGGTTTACTCAATACCCATTTACATATCGATCATGTATTGGGGAATAATTTCATTCAGGAAGTATACGGATTAGCACCTCAGGCCAGTCGTGAGGACGACTTCCTGATCGAAAATGCGGTGCAGTATGCTGCTTATTTAGGTATATCGGGGATTGCCCAGCCGCCTGTTACGGCTCATTATCTGAAAGACGGAGATCTCGTTCATTTCGGAAATTCGGAATTGAAAGTGATCGCTATACCCGGACATTCTCCGGGAGGACTTAGTTTTTACAGCGATCCGGATCAACTATTGATTAGCGGAGATTCTCTGTTTGCCGGGAGTATTGGACGTACGGACCTGCCGGGAGGGGATCAGCGACAACTCTTGTCCGCTATCCGGACTAAATTATTCACCCTGGACGATCGGGTAAAAGTCATTCCGGGACATGGTCCCGTGACTACGATCGGAGAGGAAAAAAGACATAATCCGTTTTTTTAATTCCGGAGCAAAGATTCAAAATAGGGCTTGTCCGGTTCTCCCCTGCGGGAGTATTGTCAAATAAATCAGAACAATATGAAAATAGGTGTAATCGTGGCGATGGATTCGGAATTTAAGTTAATCCACGATTTATTGGAAGATCGTAAAGAAACCTCTGTGGGAGAACGGATTTTTGTAGAGGGGAAATCAGGCGGAAAAACCGTAGTGCTCTCGAAAAGTGGGATCGGGAAGGTGTGTTCTGCTTTGGGAACTTCTGAGCTGATCCGGAATTTTTGTCCGGACTGTATCCTCAATACAGGAGTGGCCGGAGGGATTGATAAGCGTTTGGGGGTAATGGACATCGTCGTGGGAGAAAAAACTGTCTATCATGATGTATGGTGCGGGGAAGGAAACGCTTACGGACAAATTCAGGGAATGCCGGCTTATTACGAAGCTGACCCTCATTTATACCAGGTGGCTTTAGGGCTGCAGACCCGTGTCAGCCTGATCGGCGGTTTGATTTGTACCGGTGACCGGTTTATTACAGACCGTGGGGAATTAAATGCCATTAAAGACAAATTTCCGGAAGGATTGGCTGTAGATATGGAATCTTGTTCTATGGCTCAGGCTTGTTATATGGAAAAGGTTCCTTTTCTCAGTTTCCGGATAATCAGTGATACTCCCGGGGTAGACAAACACGCATTGCAATACCGGAATTTTTGGACGGCAGCTCCTCAGGAATCTTTTGAAATTTTCCGGGAGTTTTTGAATATATTGTAAAAAAAAGCTGTATTATATAATCTTTCCTTTGTCCTTTTTAAATTGAAAAATCAACAAACCAGATATGAAAAAAATTCCAAGTTTTACAATCGACCACGAACATCTACTCCGTGGAATTTATGTTTCCCGCAAAGATAGGATAGGGGATGAGGTTGTCACCACTTTTGATATTCGCATGAAGGAACCCAACCGGGAACCGGCCATGGGAGCAGGGGCTTTGCATACGATGGAACATTTGGCTGCTACTTTTTTACGTAATCATCCGTTGTGGGGAGACCGGATTGTTTATTGGGGACCTATGGGATGTGCTACCGGGAATTATTTATTGTTAAAAGGAGATTTATCCCCCCGGGATATAGAGGATTTAATGCGGGAAACTTTCCGGTTCGTCAGGGATTTCGGAGGCGAAGTGCCTGGAGCAGCCCCCAAAGACTGCGGAAATTATCTGTTGCATGATTTGCCCATGGCCCGGTACGAAGCTGCCAAATACCTGAAGGAAGTATTAGAGGTTATGGAAGACAAAAACAGAATTTACCCCCATTGAACCAAGTCTGGTAAAAAAATATAAAATCTGTTGTATATTCTGAAATAATGTGCCAATTTTGTCTCTCAATAAAATTTACTGAGAGATGAAATATAAAAATTGTATTCGAAAAAAGGTAGGACTTTACCTGATACTGGGCTTTACGGTTATTATTTTGTCGGGGAGTTTTTCAAATGCTTTTGCGCAGGGGGTGCGGACTTCCTATTTTATGGACAATGTTCCTTTCCGTTTAAAGATGAATCCGGCTTTGCAGCCGACTCGGGGTTTTTTCAATATTCCGGCTGTAGGAGCTTTGGGTATATCTGCTTCGTCCAATACAATAAGTATAGAAAATTTTATCGATATTATTGAGAATGACAATGACTTTTTGACCAGTGAAAAATTCATTCGTCAATTGGATAATAAAAACCGGATCGATTTGGATGTCACTACGGACATTCTTTCTTTTGGTTTTTATAGCGGAAAGGGATTCTGGACGATAAATGTAGGGGCCAGGGCTCTAGCGACGACTACAATTCCACGTCAGATGTTTGAATTTGCCCGTAATTCCGGTGAATTAGAATTGGGGAAAGTATACGATATCCGGGACATGGAGCTACATGCCGATATCTTCGGGGAGGTTGGGATAGGTTATTCCCGTCCGGTAAATGAGCGTTTGACATTGGGGGGACGTATCAAATTTTTGGCAGGACTGGGGAATATGGATGCAGAAATTAATGAAATGTACATTAATGCCGGGAATAGGGATTGGGACGTAAAGACCAGGGGAAAACTGAAAGCTTCTGCCAAGGGGCTGGAAGTGGTTTCAGCGGGAGATAACGAAGGAAAGAAATATATCAGTGATGTGGATTACGATAAGCCTAATATTTCAGGTTACGGGGCTAGTTTGGATTTCGGAGCCACTTATAAAATTATACCCAATTTGACCCTGTCGGCTGCTATTCTGGATGTGGGCTTTATCAAGTGGTCAAAGTCTTCAACAACAATTGCTGTTACGGATAGTGAGCATTCTTATTCCGCTTCTTCCCAGTCTGCTGATATCGGATCCTCTCCGGATTATACCACTCAGCCTTCCGATGTATTCGACTGGGATTTGATGCAATTTGAGGAAATGGAACCGGAGTCCAGAAGTACAACTCTCCGCTCTACTTTAAATATTGGGGCCGAGTATACTTTTTTGAAAGGGAAATTAGGGATAGGTTTGCTTTCTTCTACTCAGTTTTTGCTTCCGGAAGCCTATACAGAGTTAACCTTGTCGGGAAACTATCATCCGAATAATTGGTTGGGGACTACTTTAAGCTATTCTTTTTTACACAGCGAATTTAAAACCTTGGGGATCGGCTTAAAATTGGGGCCCGTATTTATTGGTTCCGATTATTTGATGACAAAAGCTCCTAAAGAAGTGAAACGGGTGAACGGTTACCTGGGGATAAGTATTCCTTTGGGAAGAGGGCGCACGAATTATTGGTATGATTGAAAAAAGAGGAGATAAAAATAAAAACTGACCAGGAAGGATTCCTGGTCAGTTTTTTTATATAGATGTGGAAGAGAAAAAAGAGAGAATACCTCACAGGGTATATCG
>JAEXFF010000305.1 GCA_023400335.1 Bacteroidota bacterium | reverse complement strand
GAAATACGGTCGGGATTCAGAAAACGCTCGAACAGCAGATCATATTTTATAGGGTCGATATTCGTGATACCCAGGCAATAGGCGACGGCACTACCGGCAGCCGATCCACGTCCCGGTCCTACAATCACGCCCATATCCCGGGCAGCCTGGATAAAGTCCTGCACGATCAGGAAGTAACCCGGGAAACCCATGGTCTTCATGATATGCAGCTCGAAGATAATGCGTTCCATGATCTCGGGAGACGGATTTTCGCCATAGCGTTTCACAACCCCTTTCATGGTCAGTTCTTTCAGATAGTCGGCTTCCAGTTTGATACGATATAAACGGTCGTATCCGCCCAGTTTTTTGATTTTTTTATTGGCTTCTTCTTCGGTCAGTACGACATTTCCTTTCTCGTCGCGGGTGAATTCGTTGAAGAGGTCTTCCTGGGAAAATTTTTGCCGGTATTCTTCTTCCGTACCGAGTTCGGGAGGAATGGGAAAAACGGGCATTAAAGGATCGGAGTCCAGTTCGTATTCCTCGACTTTATCGGTGATCTCCTGGGTGTTTTCGATGGCTTCGGGCAGATCAGGGAAAAGGTCGATCATTTCCTGGGTGGTTTTAAACCATTCCTGACGGGTATACCGCATCCGGGTCGGATCGTCGATGTCTTTCCGGGTGTTCAGGCAAATCAGCAGATCATGGGCTTCGGCATCTTCTTCATTGAGAAAATGCACGTCGTTGGTAGCGATAAGTTTGATATTCAGTTTCCTGGCTATTTTGATTTTCTCCTGAATACAGCGTTGCTGATTGTCGTAAATCTCGGCTCTTTGTTTGGGATCCGCTGCCGGATGGCGCATCACTTCCAGGTAATAATCTTCGCCGAACAGATTTTTGTACCATAGAGCTGCTTTTTCAGCTCCTTCCAGATCACCGGCCATGATTTTCTGATCGATTTCTCCTCCCAGGCAAGCCGAGGAAATGATCAATCCCTCATGATGTTTTTCGAGCTGGGTTTTATCGATACGGGGACGGTAGTAGAAACCGTCGCAAAAAGCCGTCGAACAGAGCTTGACGAGATTGAGGTAACCGGTGAGGTTTTTGGCCAGAATGATCAGGTGTTCCCCTGACCGGTCGATCGGTTTTTCTTTATTATATAAGGATACCCGTGCGACATAGGCTTCACATCCTAAAATGGGTTTGATTCCTTTTTGCCGGCAGGTGTCGTAAAACAACTTTATCCCGAACATATTGCCGTGATCGGTCAGTGCTAGTGCGGCCTGGCCGTCGGCTTTGGCTTTTTCGATCAGGCCTGGAATACTGGCTGCTCCGTCGAGAATAGAATATTGCGAGTGGACGTGGAAGTGGGTAAATTTCATCGTTTGTAAGCTGCTAAATTTGTAAACAAAAATACAACATCTTCCCGAACAATCCATTGCCGGATGATTTTTTCTTTCCGGGTCACTTCATTACATTCATGTTGTATGCTGTGGATGAGAGGGGATGGCACTGATCCGGAAATATTGACAATCCGAATAAGCGCTTCCGTCTTCGCGGGCAAAAAAGCAATACACGTGTGCGCCGTCTGTTGCCCGTTCCGACAGTGTGAATTCTCCGCACAAATCCTGCCGCCTGCCCGATACGCTCACTGCCAGCCGTGGTCCTAACGGCAGGGAATCGTACAATACACCTATTTGCAGGAGGTCGCTCCCTGTTGCTGTGGCCCATTCGCGCTCTTCCTGCCAACTCACCCGGAACCGCCTCTCTGTCCCCTCAACCTGTTCTATCTTCAATCCCCTTGGCAAAAGCAGGGACCCCTTCGTAAAAGTAAAATTGACGAAATCCACAAGCTTCCCCTCTCCGCTGAAACACCGGCAGTTCGTCGAGTTGAACAGGTTGTGCGCCATTTTTCCTTCCGCCCTGGCAGCTGCCCGCCAGATATCCCGTGACACTTGGCGGCAATAGGCCGCATAAAAAGCCTGTACGATGGCGAAACGTCCTGTCACTCCTTTTTGCTGATCCGACCGTTCTTTCTTCCGTTTTTTTCCCGGTACTTCCGCTCGCCGGACACACTGCACCCCGTTACGGACATAATAAATCAGATTGCCCATCCGCCCGCTGAGCAGAGGTTGTGACAGATCCTTTACTTTCATATTTCCTGGATTTTAAACCTTTTCCTTGCTTTTTCCTGACTGTCAAATGTAAGTAAAAACATGATTATCTACAAATATTCCAATTATTATCTATTAATAAACTAATAGTTAATTAATAGATGAATAAGAAGTGAATAATAGATAATAGACATTTGAACTACATCGGTAAGTAGTTTATCTTAATCCGGCTCTTCCAGGGTGTAGGTCAGGAAAAAATCACTAGGTCCGGGGGAACAAACTTCGTCGATGTATTTGAATCCGGAAACCGAATGATCAGCGTTTTTTTGCATTTTAAATTTTACTATACACCCTCTCCACCAAACAAGGAGGACACCTTCTTCCGGTGCAACTAAAAGTCGCCTTGCTTCATCGAAGTCCGTTTTCGAAACAGGTTTTAAACGGATGTCCCGGGGAGTTTCCCGAATGTCATAGATTCGGAACCCGCAAGTACCCCAATAAGGAGAGAAAATGATCAATTCGTCTTTCCCGTCCACATCTATGTCTGTAAAACAGAAGGTAAGAGTTGTAGAAGATCCGTATTCTGTATATTTTTTTGCAGAATCAAAATGCAAATTGTAAGCTTTGAGGCAAATATCACGATATTCGCCTTCTTCTTCTTTCAGATATTTAAAAGAATGGGGGGTGATGGTGTTTCTACCCGGAACTCCCCAGTAATCCATACTGTCAACCCTGTGTGTTCTGTCTTTCGTACATATTTCCGCATATCCGCACCCTTTACCACCGACAAAGAATTTTTTGTTCCCTTTTTCAAAGCACAGGACATATGCGTTACAGCGATTACCGTTCAGGGCATGTATCTCCCTGACTGTATAGCCTTTTATGGGGCGGGTGTATTTTTTGAAATAGAGGGTATCTTGTGTTGAAAAGCCAGGAAAGTCGATGACTTTGTATTTGAACATGTCGGCAAAGCATTCGAACCCCGGGGGAAGGTATCTGAAACCGGTTATGAATTCCGGTTGTTTTTCCGGTGTTCTCTGTGTGTAGTTGTCTCTTTCGGCATGGAGAGATGTTATGCCTAATAACAGACATATAAAAAAGGTTGTAGTGATTCGTTTCATTGTTTGTCAGTTTTAAGATTACATATGAGTTTTTAGTTGTATCACCATCCGTCAAAGTTTTTAAAATTTTTGTACAGATTTTTATTTGGAGCGTCTTGATAATCGGCAAGTACGTCACAATTCCCCCGGATATATTCGGCTGTCTCCGTTTGGGGGTATTTCGTTGCTGCCGTTTTGTAGAGGCTCCAGTCATAACAGGCTTTGGCAGCCCTTTCTGCGTCAGTGAATGTCTCGAATGCCTTGTGTTTCAGGTATTCAAACTTCTTTATGGCATGGTCGTATAAATCAGTCTGATATTGGCTGTAAAACGGGTAGCAAACCCAATGACCACTATAATATCTTGTGAGATACCAGTGAGGACCTATGGAATTTTGCAACTCCCGGGCGAATGTAAGCATGTGTTCCGCCCGGTCGTCCGGATTTTTCGACTTCCGGATATGCTGTTCCAAGGCAGCCATCTTTTTAGCAAAGTCCAATTTGTCTTCTTGCCGTTCTTTTTGCAAATATGGATATACATTGGTTGTTTGCATAAACTCGTCCGACACCTGGCTCAAATAATGAATAGCCTCTTTATACCTCATCGCCGCCAATAGTTGGGTACCGATTATTTCATAGAGATACTCCATATTGGTATAGCTGCGCTCATTCAAAAAACGGTCGAAAGCACACAATGGTTTTTGCATGCGGACAGCCAAACGTTCAATATGCTCAACTCCGAGCGAATCGAGGTTGATGAAAAAGTCGTTGCTATAATCGTAGTCGTTACGAGCATCATCATCAGCTCGATAGTAATTCCTCTTAAACCACGAATAACAAATTCTCGGGGAATTTCCCCAATCTACTATAGTATCATCTATTGAATACAGGTGCTTTCCTACAAAATTTAACAATCGATTGTCTGCCATATTCAACAATTGCAGTGCCCGTGTTTGGTAACCGGAAGCGATACATTTGGGCACTACTTGTGAGATGACTATTTTACGCATCATATCATCCCAATAATATAGGCTGTAACCACAGATGTGGTTTTTTATTCCCGAATTAATTATCCATTCTTTTGTATCGGAATCCAGATTCATGACAAGTTTTTGATCCAGCCAACTCAATTCATTGTAGAGGTAATTTTCAAAATCGGCATCGTATTTTTCAACGGACTTGGCTTGCAGATAGATGTCGAATACGCAGATGGCATCTCTCAAATCTTGTCCGGCAGGCAGGCTTTTGGCTTGTCGGATATATTCCAGTGCTTGCACCGTGTCGCATAATTTGTCTGCCAAAAAAGAAGCCGTATAATACCAAGGGGCAAGATTTTTCGATTTCCCTTCATTCAACACGTTGAGCGTGAAATCGTATAATTTTTTCGAATAACATCCATATCTAAACCCCTCTACTTTATAATGTATCAAATACTGTATCAAACGAAGCAGCCTTTTATCGTTCGGATTCCTTTGGTAAAGGAGGGATAAGATGTCATAGCTGTTATAAGTTTTTCCTTCTTTGTTCAGACAAAAAATATACGAGTTGATGTCTCCGGATTTCATGAATATCCTTTTTGCTTTCTCCTTCTGACCGATGTGAAAATATGCCCCTGCCGCATAATTTTGAGCCATTTCTTGAATTACGTCTCCATGAAAAAAGACCTTATGACCTAACCAAACGTTCAGGCATTCATTGTATTGACGTAAGGAGGTAAGTGCTCGCATCATTTGAAGCGTATAACGGTCAAGCAAGCGTTTCCCTTTGTACGCTTTGGCTTTTTCCACGATTTCCATCAAAAGTGTATTTTCCTCATCGCCCTGGACGGGATAGTACCATCCGGAGCATTGCTTTGCCCGGACTTTTTCGCATCGCTTTGCCAGAAGCAGAAATGACGTTATCTCCGTGTCTTTTTTCTGTATCAACCAGTTGGCAAAGGCGTTGTTGTTTTCCCCTTTACCGGTCATGGCATGGGCATGCAGTTCTTCCAATTTATCATATTCCCAATGATATACGACATCTTGGATGTCTTCCAAGGGGATATCGGTTGACGTGAGTTTTGCCCAACTGCGGCAATTGTCCATTTGTGAATTTTCCCGTCCGGTGCGACTGTCTCTTAAGTCATTCCCTGTCATATCTGCACCACAAAGACGAAATGTATAGTACTGATCCGGTGTACATAATCTGTCAAAAGGACCGCAAGCCAAGGAAAAACGACATGCCGGAATCAAAACGACGAGTATTGCAAAAAGGTGTTTCATGGGAGATGGGTATATATCTGGTTGATTTCTTTTTCTTCAAACGTTGACAGATTCAATGAATCGAGATGGTAAAGAATCGTATGACAAGAGTCCGGTTTCATTTGAGATGCAACGAGCTGTTTCACACGCATGATTTCATTGAATTTGGAGGTTTCCAGGCGGATGACGTTTCCTTTCCGGATATGGTGATTTTCCAAATAATGCTCCTGCAAGACCAGATAGTTCCCTTCGGAGGTCTCTTTATAGCGCAGGGTGTTCGAGAAATCGACCTCATGTAGGATTGCCCTGAAGTTCCCGTTTTCCATCAAGATTCCCCACGAATAGGCGGGGTATGCAAAGTCGAGGGGCAATCCGTATGTCACTTTGGATTTCAGGTAGGCTTGTACGTCCTTGTAGCTGAGGATGGAATTTTCCGTCTCGGGATTGTAAATCGACCCCGTATTGTATAACATCAAAACTCCCTTGTCCACGGGAGGAACTTCTTTTTTCAACTGGTGTAGGCGTATGGTGGCGCTGAGCGACAGGCTGTCTGTGTGCAATTTATCCCGTAATCTTTGGCATAATCTGAAGAACGCTTTCTGGGTTTTGGCCGTCCAGTCGCAATCCACCTGGACTTCCCGCACGTTCCGGATGTGGTGGCGCGTCATCATGGCACGTATCCTTTTGTACATTGCCTCTGCAAAATCAGCATCCTGCCTGATTGCCTTGGTGGTGATGTAAACTGTGGGCACTATTTCTATTCCGGCAGGTATTGTGTCTTGAAAAAGGGTGGTGGCAAAAGGAAGAACTTCCAACTCCCCATCCATATTCTCTCCGTAGTCCACATCAAACATCCGCAAATAGATTTTCCGGATATGATGCTTTTTCAAAAACTGCCTGTCATATTCCGTCAAGCGGAAAACGGTTTTCCAATAATAGATGGCATTTCCCGGCCCTTGTAGGGAATCGGAGGTGCCCTCTGCACCTTGCAGTGGGACGGAGTCAGCTGTCAAGGCATCTGTTTCGCTTTGTGTCATTTCAATGCTTCCCGTGTCGGAAGCATCCGCCTTTCTCTGCCTGACGCATCCGCAGAGCAGGCCTAAAACGATGATAAAAACAAGGCTATACTTCATATTCATTCATGATATCAGGCATTTATATACTATCTACATTCAGTAAGTGTTTTTTAGTATTAAATATTTATACATATACTCTTATATGAGTTATTATGTAAATTAAGTTAAAATGCACACAAATCACCTTTTATTACTTTGCTATTATCGTTATTCAACTTGATGCGATAATAAACAGGAGCTTCACCATCCTGTATTAATTTCATCATTTTACCACCCATGTATGAATCTTCTACAATTTCCGCCTCTATGGTTATTCTATTTCTCTTTAAAGTCTGAAATTTACCTTGTATATACTCCTTATATCCTTGACAATCCAAAGAAGCAAAAACCCACTGGGAGTCATAAACAAACTTCTCATCAAGGTGTTTAATAATTAAATCAGCATCAAATGTTTGCCATGCCCTTACAAAATCATTTAAAATATCGTCCATTTCTAACATCCAATTAATTTTTTAATAACATCAATATTAAAATATGTATTATTCAATTATTTAACCATTTGTTTCGTTCTTTCTTTTCTTCTTGTTTCTTTTTTGCACGACTAATCAAAAATGTTCCCAAAACGATAAGTGACAGACCAGCAAAATTGGCTTCAAACCCTCTCATAACTTGAAGAATAGCTGCTAATACAGCAAGTCCACCCCAAACAATCAATACAATTCCCGCAACTTTCATACCTCACTTTTATTAACGTCTATAAAATCTACTGCACTTTTCTTTTTACTGCAAAGAATTATAATAAGTCCGATTATCGGAGATAGGAACAAACAGAGGACAAAAGCCCAACCATACCCAATTTTTCTATCCTTACCCAACAAGGCAATAAGTGCCGAAACGATAATTTGAAGAACAATAACCATAACTCAATTCATTTTAAATTAACTATTAAACAAAAATCAAAAATTAATCCCTAAACTTTCTTCCGCCTCCTTCTTTAACTCCTGTAGGCGTTTGTAGTTCATCTTATTTTTAGTGACCTCCTGAAAAATCCGGTTGGCCGTCGCATTTTTTTCGACATCACCGATAAAGCGGTCTGGATGGCATTTCACTTTTAGTTCGTTGTAGATCTCTGTAGCATGGAACGAACTATTGATGATGTTCTGAAAATCCACATCACTCTTTATACTCTCCCTGAGCTTCTGCTTTTCCACTCTTGTCGTTCCTCTCCTAAAGGCAAACAACAACAAAAAAAAGATGATTACAAACTCTACCATGGCGATGTAAAACCATACGTCACTCTCTTGAAAATTTCCTGTTGTTACAGCCCCTGCCACGCCCTGCAAGGTGTCTGTCAATACTTCTGCCTGTGTCATCATATCCGTTATTTATCAAGCATTAAACCGATTTTTGCATAATCTATCAATTTCCAGCGACAACCATACCTGCCCACATCATCGTGCACCTCCAGCGTATCCCAACCTAGTACCACCAGCCGGCGCACTAATTCCGTATCTGCCAGAATAACGTTGCCGATAAAAATCATCTCTTCCTTTGACAACGAGCGTCCGGACAATGCCTGTATCCGAAAGCCTGTATTTATCCAAGCGGAAAACTGATGTTTATACGCACTTTCCCCGCGTGACAAACTTGATTTCAAAAGCGTAGGAGCAACTCCGCTGACAAAAGCATCACGACTTGCCTGATTAAAATTGCGTACCAAACGGCTACGCTCACTCCGGTCTTTAAACCATTCGATTACAATATTCCATGTATTCCTAAACATAACGTCTTAAAATTTATGAAATTAAACACCAACAGCCAAAAGTATTAGTATTAGAATTATAGATAGACCAAAGTAAATTAGGACAACATAACCTGTAACATCATCACCACCTTCTTCATTATTTCTAAATTCTTTTATTCCCAACAATTGTTTTGCCGATCGCTGAATATTTTCCAAAGCCTCAATATTATATGCCTTTTCAAGTACCTGTGCATACAATTTATTGGCTATTTCCACTTTTTCAGCATTATAAGGCGACATAAAATTACGAGGATGACAGGTGTTGCAAAGGAATTGAAACAAGGCTTTGGACGAGAAACAGACACCTAATTCCTTTATGGCTTTGCTCCGTAATTGCCGTAAGGTCTCTTCATTTTGCGGAGAAGTTTCCATAAGCTGGCGATATAATTCATTGGCCTGACTAACCCGTTCTTTGTCATAAGGCACCATAAATTTATTTGGGTTGCATTTTATTTTCAATTCCGCATATAGGGATTCATAAATAGTGTCATCCACCATTTCCGGTGCATTTCCAGCAGCAGCTGTCTCTGCTGATGATATTTCCTGCCATTCCATAAAACATAGTTTATATTAGTTATTCATCGAAATATCGGATAATTATATCTGTTAAATAATCCATCTATTGTGATAGGAGTTTGGGGTTTAGGTTTTGGCTTGGGAACACAGGGACGATATACGACCTTATATAAACCACCCGATAAATTTGCCGTTCCAACAAATATTTTGTAATCCAAAATATCAGTATTATTAGTTGATTTATTTCGATCTAAAATATCCATTATGTTGTTCGACTCCGTATTAGCAGCAACTATACGGTATTCTCCATTAGATAACGAAACTCCCGTATCGTGGGAGGGAGCTAAAGTAATGATTTGGCTTTCATTTCCACTAAAACCTATCTTTAAGTAATACTTAGTTGAATTAGTTATTACAATAGTCGTTTTGTTTACATCATATGAATTTACTTTATGTATCTGTGGATGCGTTTCATATTTTCCTTTTGAGGGGTTGAAAAAAGAAGAAACCCAAAGATCGATTTTCTTTCTCTCCGCTTCCTTTTTATACTTACCTCCACTATAATATTGATATTGACTTATGTATGCATTGTATCCTTCTTCAGTATTAAGTTGCAATGCCTCTTCCCAACGTTTTTGGTCAATAAGCGAATCGGCATATTCCCGTTTAAAAGAATCAGGAACTTTATTTCTATATGCAATCCATCCGTCAAGAGTATTGGCATATAAAGCTTTTTGAAAATATCGTATACTAGAATCTCTAATGGTTAATAAAGCCAACTCAACATGGCTTGGACATGATCCTTTGTATCCTTCATGATTTTTATATCCCTCATAATCTACACATTTTTTATGATCATCAAACCCACTGTAATCACGAACAAATTTTTGTAATGATTGTATCCCTTCTTTTTTTGCAATGTGCAATAAACCGTCATATGCCCGTTCCACATAAACACTTTGAGGATATTTTCGTATAAAATCTTTATATTGAAAGGAATATATTGTATTCTCTATTTTTTGAAAATCTTTTTTATCTCTATTGCAACTTTGAATACAGATAAATATAAAAGCTAAACTAAACGAAATAACGAGAGCTGAATACAGATAAATGTTTCTCTTTTTCAATTGTTTATTATCACACCCAACTTTTGGGACTGGTGCAATTGGTACCTCAGGAGTAACAGAAACAGGTAGTGAATCAGGAATTTTTATCCCCATTCCCTTTTCTACAGATGTCTTAAGACTGTATAGTAATGAATCATTGTATAGATATACATACTGTGGATACTCCTTTTGCAGACGATACTTTATATAATTAATCAGATGCCTGTCCGGAAATTCGTGGGGCTGGCTTTCTTCATTAGATTCTACCGCTTGAATGGCTTGCTGTAAATCGTATCCTTTCTTTAATTCTAAATCACAAGAAACAATAATATTGAATATCATTCCCTCCGGGAATCCCCAAATCAACAACTCCGGCCAAGTCTGTAATGTTGTAAATGATATATCTTCCGAACATGGACTCTGTCTCATTCTTTGAGCTATCATACCACGTATAATTTCCGTCCTTTCTTGAAAACTTTTCATAATCCACCCTGATATAATTCTGCAATCCCCAGACAGTAAATTTATCAGTACAAAAAAAGCGTGGGAACTTTCAGTTTATTTGCTTTGAGGTTCTGGACAAACCTTACACCAAAATAAACAGTCACCCCACGCCCAACCGATATATGGTAAGAACTACCTATATGGCAAGCATGAACGTTTGTACTGTTATCCTTTGGTGTATGAAATTGTCCAGATTTCAAAGCAAGGATAAGCTAAACGCTTCATTTAATATGTCTGTCACGAAAATTTCTTTTCGTGCTGTGACAAATATAGTGAAAGCCGGGTGCAAAAGCAATAAACTTATTTAATTAATTTTGCCGAGACATATCCTATATTATCCTAATATAAACAAATTTAAACAACCTACAAACGTTATGGGGTGACTGTTTTTTTGTCGGAATAAAAGTACGGAGGATTTTAATATGGAGAGATGATTTGCAAGACTTGCAAATGGAATTTAACAGAATAGAACTTTAATATCAGGTGGAAATGGACAAAATGGGCAGAAATAAATTAAATCAAACCACCAAATTCGGTAAAAATCGGCGAGTACGAAAATAAATTACGCGATAAAAACATTTAT
>JAEXFF010000271.1 GCA_023400335.1 Bacteroidota bacterium | reverse complement strand
CCCCCAGGGATTGATACCTGCAGCCAGCATACCGACAAAAAGGATATCCGCCCCTATGGGTAAAAATAAAGACGACAAAAAAGATCCGGCAAATAAACCGTAATATCCGTATTTGGTAAGCCATTCGGCTATTGTAAGGGTGATTATGTCAAGCCCCATAATTTACTATTTTATTAGGAGGCTTACGAAAAACAGATAATAAGGTTTATAAAGCAAAACAAGGAAAAAAGAGGCAGGCAATTTATTCCCTAAAATTCATTTTGGTTATGTACGGGGTTTGCATATATCTTTAAAAAAATATTCATTAGATCCATATTTCCCCGATCAAAATACGCCAAACGTTTGTGCATACGACTGGCAAAGGCCCGGTAATCATCCAAACGATACCGGTTAGTATATTCAAACGTATTGTAGAGCATATCGTAAGCGATATAATTCGTATCCCACAACTTATATCCTTTATAAATCCGGTTATCCGTCAAACGGGCTACTTCGTTAAAAATATCATTCCGGTCCAGTTGTTCCAATTCCCTCAATTCTTCTTCCGTTAAAGGAGCACTCACTTCAATATGAACCTTTCCTTTGGGTTCCGTTATGCCGGTAATAATACTCCCGAAATCTTCTCCGGGAGCTTTTATATATTTCTGATCCTGTGAAAGATAAAGTTCGCGGGCTTTCAAATGGTCGCAAGGTTCATACTGATAGGAAATAGCTACCGGAACAATATTCAATTGAGCGATATTCTCTCTTTTATTTGTCCCCCCGCTGAGCGCAAGCATCTTCAACACTGCCGGATCCGTCAGATCACATCCGTCTTTTGTTCGTCCTCCCCGCTGGGCAATCCATACTGATTCTTTCTTTTCTACCAGAACATGACGGATATAACGGGACAGATGCACGGAATGCTGATAAAAATCCCGGGGATTTCCTCCCCTTACAACTTTAAACATTTTATTCGACTTTCCTATATCTATGGCCATTTCGCCCTGCATCAGATTACTTCCGAATGTGATTTGTGTGGTATTAAAACCTTTCTCCACCAGCGCAATTTGTAAAAGAGCCGAATCGAGCACAATATCCCGGTGATTGGATATAAAAAGATAGGGCCGGCGGGCATCCAGACGATCCAGACCGTGACAGGTAAAACCATCCATTGTCTTTCTGACAATGGATTTAACCGCACTGTCCATAATCTTCAGCTGGAAATCTCTTACAGAACGAATTCTCCGGATCTCTTTCATTTTTTCCAGTAATATATCCCCTGTATACAACCATGACATCAGGGGGAGGAAATAAGGATTATCAGCAATCCTATTCATTGCGGGCATAATCTCCTCATCCCGGTAAGGACGTAAATCGTCAAACTGTTCTACCATATCGGTCCCGGTTAAATTTTTTCCCGTTTATCAATAAATTTCATCGGTTTCCGGTTCATATCGGGTAATTGTATTCTGTGGATTTCCTCTGAATTTCCGATTACAATGTCCGGAGCAACCCTTAACTTAGCCCGGAAACGGTCTTTTAACTCTTTAATCGTCTCTATCCCCCGCTCACCTCTGCATCCGACCCTAACCGTGACGGCATCATTTCCGCAATCATCACTATCCACTTCAACCAGATAATTCTCCACATAATCCACATTATCCAACACGTCAAAAATGGCAGCCGGATAAAGGGTCGTTCCCTTGTATTTGACCATCTGATTCCGCCGTCCGACAATAGGGCTGATACGCAGGGTTGTACGCCCGCAGGCACAAGGTTCCGGATGAAAACAGGCCATATCTCCCGTACGGAAACGCAACAAAGGCATGGCCTCAACACCCAAAGTAGTTATGGTCAATTCGCCGACCTCTCCCATTCCTACCGGTTCTCCTTCTTCGTTGAGTAACTCTGTAATAATCAGTTCCGGATGGTGATGTCCACCCCGGCCACATGCGCATTCTGTAAACGTCGTCGCCATCTCCGTAGAGGCATAAGTAGAATACAACTCAATATCCCATTTTTCCTTAATCTTTGTCCCCAATAAATTCAGCGAAAAATCCTGCTCCCTTAAATTCTCCCCAATACAAACAGCTTTCCGGATACTGGAATGCCGGTAATCAATTCCCCGTTCTTCAGCATAACGGACAATTTTCAGAATAAAAGAAGGCACAACAATAATAGTATCCGGTTGGATCCGCTGTATGGTATCCCATTGCAGTTCCGGGATTCCGTTTCCAACCCGGATAATACTTCCTCCCAAACGGCGGATACCTAAAAAATAAGCCAATCCAGCCATAAAGCGTTTATCAATCGTCGTCATGAGTTGAAAAATATTCCCCGGTTTTCCTCCTGCACAAGCGAAGGAAATCGCCTCATTGTATGCCAGCCGGTCCAGATCCCGATCACTCATCGCAAAAGTCACCGGATCTCCCAATGTTCCGGAAGTCGTAATATAATCTACAATCTTTTCCCTTGGCACACAGATAAATTCCTTATTATATATTTGTAATTCTCTTTTCCCGGTCAACGGAATATACCGCAAATCTTCCAGTGTCCGGATTTTTTCCGGACGGATTCTGTATTCTTCAAACATCCGTTTATAGTAAGGAGAAAGGGCAGCCAGATAAGCTAATGTATCTTGTAAGCGCCCTTCCTGATAACGTTGGATAACTTCCAATGGCTGTGTTTCTATTTCAGGTATCAACATCCGGTATTGTTTTCTAGTTTTACATTTCTGATTCAGTGGGTATGCCTATCGGCACCATTTATTTTTTCAATTAAAGATTCTATTCCTCCTATCATACTGGCAACCGTAATCATTGCATTCAGAGGCACTCCTAAAATTCCGTGCAGATTGAGATTTTGTCCTGTCAGTAAAAGGTTTTTTACCTTTGTATAAGGAGAAATATGAGATTGTTCCAAAGCCCGGAAATCTTTTACATATCCGTAAAGCGCTCCTTCTTTTGAGCCGGTATAATCCCTTATCGTCAACGGTGT
>JAEXFF010000240.1 GCA_023400335.1 Bacteroidota bacterium | reverse complement strand
AGAGGGGGAGGAAAGGGAGGAGTTGATACGGCAGGTCCGGGAGAGCGGTCTGGAAAGTGTGGTGACAATTCATGAGCCGGTTTCGGATATCCGGGAAGAGTATTGTAAAAGTTCGGTATACGTCATGACTTCCCGTTTTGAAGGTATGCCTATGGTTTTGATTGAAGCCATGGCGTGTGGATTACCGGTTGTTGCCTATGCCTGTCAATGTGGTCCCCGGGAAATGATTCAGAACGGTGAAAATGGCTTTTTAATAGAAGAGGGGAATGAAAAAGAATTTGTGCAAAAACTCTCTCTCCTGATGCAGGACAGAGAGTTACGGGCTGCGATAGGCAAGCGGGCTGCTGATCGTACAAGCAGATTCTCCAAAGAGAACATTATGAGGCAATGGACAGAATTGTTTTGTTCTTTAAAAGCGGACAACTAAAATTTTGTTTTTACCGGGTATAAATATCCCGGCTGTTTTATATTTTCTTTTTCCCTAATTGATTCAGAAGGAAACCGGCCAAAGGGGATAAATTGATGTGTTTTTTAAAGAGGAATAAATAAAGTGTGGCGGCTTTGCCGATAAACCGGTTACTTACAGTTACTGAAAAATAATTTTTATAAACACGTTCTATAAAGGGATGACGGGGATTTTTTAATTTCCCGGATAAAAAGGAACCTTTCAGTAAGATAAGATTGATTGCTGCAATATATTCCGGCTGAAAGGAACGGGACTCTAAAAGTTGGGAAATGTATTGTGCGGCTAACAGATTGTTCAGCGCTTTTTCGGAAGTGTAGGTATGCATAACCGAGGCCCCTTGAATCAGGTAATAATAACCTGGTAAATCGACGGCAGCAATGCAGCGGGCATTCAACAGTAGTTGGAGCAGGAGATAAAGATCTTCACCTATTTTCAATATTTCCGGCATATCAGGGGAACTTTCGAAAAGAGACCGATGAAATAACTTTCCCCAGATAGAGAAATCCCGGGTTTCGATCAGGAGTTTAATATAGGCTTCGGGAGAGAGGGTATCGAATGAATTTTTTCCCCGTTTTTCTTCCCGTTTGGCAAATACCCGGATGTGGTTGCTGACGATAACTTCAGCTTGCGACTGAAGGGCTTTTTGAATCAGCTTGATAAAGAAGAAGGGATGAAGATAATCATCTGCATCGAGGAAAAATAAGTAAGTCCCTGTTGCCGTTTCTATTCCTTTTTTGCGGGCTGCGACTACCCCCTGATTGCTTTGGTGTAGCAGCTGTACGCGTTTATCCTTTTCTTTTAATTCTTTGAGTTTGTGTCGTGTTTCTGAATTACTTCCGTCGTCGATGAGAATTATTTCCGTATGCGTATAAGTCTGTAAAAATACGGAATGAACACATCTGTCCAGATAAGAAACAGCTGTATTGTAAACCGGAATAATTACGGATATTAAAGGCTGGTTGTCCATGGGCGGCTATAATTTAGAGGTGAAAAACAGGCCCCGGGAAACATACCACCTGAATACGACCAATCGCCATCCTGCCCTGAAACGGAAAGTGAACATATATCCCAGGCATAGGATAAAAGTCGCCCCCCATTTACATATTTCCAAAATCGTACTTTTAAAATACTCCCGGGAAGAATGACGTTTCGCTCTGACTTTTTCACTGTATCCTATACCGATGGACTGGCGTTTGAAATAGTCGAATTCCAGGCGTTTGTCCGGAACAAAATGGTATACAACGGCGTCCGGGAGATAGTATATTTTTTCTCCGTTCCTCCTGATTCTATAGAAAAGATCCTTTTCTTCTGCTCCTTCCAGTTTATTTCCCCTGCGTCCTAAAGCTACATCAAATTCTCCGTATTTTTCAACCGTACTACGGCGGAGAATCATATTGGCCCCTATCGGATATTTTTTCCGGAACAGAAGAACGCGATTGCCCAAATTTAAAGTGGAGGCTAAAGATAACATATAGTGGGACATCCACGAAGGTCTTTGGTTTTCAAATTCCGGATAAATACGGCCTCCTGCAGCTGCTGCATCGGGATGGGTTTTAAAAAACTGCTGTATGTTTCGGAGATAATCCGGTTCTGCAAAAGCGTCGTCATCTAAAAATACGAGAAGATTACCCCGGGCTTCCTCAATACCCCGGTTCCGGGCATACGAAAGCCCTTGTTGTTTTTCCTCAAAATAATGGAAGGGAAATTCCGGATGTGCCTGCCGGAAGCGAAGGCATATTGCTGCCGTCTGGTCGGTACTGTTGTTGTTGATTAATAGGACCTCAAACTCATTTACCGGTAAAGTTTGCCGGATCAAAGCCTCAAAAGTACGGTTTAAAAGGGATCCCCGGTTGTACGTACAAATGATAACGGAAATGCTGATATCCATACAAATTGATTTTGAATAAGCGAAGATAGTGATTATTATGTGTGAATCTTTGTCTACAGCCAAGAAAAACAATTTTCTGAAGTAAATTAGGTATATAACTTAAATTAAACTTATTTTTGTAGGAGGTTTGTTCAATTTGATCTATTCCGCATGAAGATACATTATATAATTTTGGTACATAAGCATCCGGAACAGCTGTGCAGATTAGTGGAACAGCTGGAAACAGAGCAAACTGATTTTTATATACATGTCGACCGCAAGGTTTGCATTGCTCCTTTTCAGGAAAAGTTAAACCGGCCCCATATACACTTTGTCTCCGAAAGGGAAGATATCCTTTGGGGAACCATTTCTCAGGTGAGAGCCGTATTAAATTGTATGAGAGAAATCAGGAAAGGAGGGGAGGAAGGACGTGTTATATTGTTGAGCGGACAAGATTATCCCTTAAAATCGAATCGGGAAATTACAGCGTTTTTGGAAAAATACGATACGACCGATTTCCTCTTTCATTTTTCCCTGCCTTCGGATGTATGGCCACGGAAAGGTATGGACAGACTTTGTGCTTACCGGTTCGGATTAAGTAAAACAGACGGAAAAAAACAGGTCAAAATTGAACCTTATGCTTTTACATTCCGGAATGTTTATCATTTCTGGTTACTATTGTGTTATAAACCCAGCTTATTCGCCAAAGCCATCCGGTTCTTTTTTACCAAAAGAAGACACCCTTCCGGAATAAAACCCTATGGAGGAAGTTTTTGGTGGGGATTGAAATTTAGTAGCATGAATTATATATTGGATTATCTGGACGGGCATCCGGAATATTGGAAATACCATTTGTACACAGCTAATCCCGACGAGATTATGTTTCCTTCTATTCTTTGTTCTGCTCCTGAAATTGCAAAAAATGTGCAGAATAGCGATTTGAGGTATATCGATTGGGGGGAAGGGAAAGAAAGTCCTAAGATTTTTACAATGAGGGATAAGGAAATGTTGTTCGCTCAAAGTAAACTTCGGGAAGATTTTCTTTTTGCCCGTAAATTTGATCCGGATGTCGATGATATTATTCTGGACGAAGTGGATCAGCAGAGAAGAAAAGTTTGATTATTGGAAAAAGAATCGGTTTAAAATGAAAGAGAGGTAATATGAAGATCGTTATATTGGGTCCTGCCCATCCTTACCGGGGGGGAATTGCTGCATTGAATGAAAGATTGGCCGTTCAATTATTACGGGAAGGACACGAGGTGACAATTTATAATTTTAAATTGCAATATCCCGGTTTTCTTT
Organism: Bacteroidota bacterium; assembly: GCA_023400335.1. GTDB lineage: Bacteria > Bacteroidota > Bacteroidia > Bacteroidales > Marinifilaceae > Culturomica. Next base: position 809 of record JAEXFF010000240.1, on the reverse strand, counting down.
TTCCAGGCAAAACCCAGTATACGGAGGATGCCCCGCCTGAAAATATCCGTAACGTAAGGAAAGTAAATTCGGTAAATCCTTTCAACTGGTTATCGGTGGGAAAGGAGCTGAAAAAACGGAAACCGGATTTAATTATTGTCAGATATTGGTTACCTTTTATGGCTCCCGCCCTGGGTACGATTTGCCGGATTGTCCGTAAGAATCACCATACAAAGCTGATCTGTATAGCAGATAACATTATTCCGCATGAAAAGCGGATAGGGGATCGGTTGCTTACCCGGTATTTTGCCGGAAAAGTGGACGGTTTTATTGCTATGTCCCGGGAAGTTTACAATGATTTGGAGAAATTTGTCCGTCAACCGGTAAGAAGATATGCTCCTCATCCGGTTTATGATCATTACGGAGATATTATTTCCCGGGAAGATGCTTTACGACAATTGAATTTATCCCCGGATTACCGGTATCTCCTGTTTTTTGGTTTTATCCGGAGTTACAAAGGTTTGGATTTATTGTTGGAGGCTATGGCTGATAAACGTTTGGATGCATATAAAATAAAATTGATTGTGGCAGGAGAATATTATGGAAATGAAGCTTATTATCAGGAATTAATAGATAAACATAAATTGGATGATAAATTGGTGTTGCGGACAGCTTATATCCCTTCTACAGAAATAAATAATTATTTTTGTGCTGCCGATCTTATTGTTCAGCCTTATAAATCGGCAACTCAAAGTGGGGTAACTCAAATTGGTTATTATTTCAATAAGCCGGTGCTGGTGACAAACGTCGGTGGTTTATCGGTAATTATT
>JAEXFF010000166.1 GCA_023400335.1 Bacteroidota bacterium | reverse complement strand
GAGGAGAACAAACGGAATTTGGCTTATTCAATAATCTGATATTGCCGTCTGCTGTCCGGAAAGCCAGATTTGACCAACCTATATCCGCCTCTCTTTTTCAGCCTTCCCTTTATACAGACACGGAATTGACGTATGATTTATACGATAAACAGGGGAATATTCTGCAGACTACTGATAAGGAAGGAAAAAAGACGGTTTATATCTGGGGTTATGGTGGATTATACCTGATCGGAAAAGTAGAAAACGCCAGCCTGACAAATGTTAAGAAGGTTTCAGGATTGTCTGCGCTCGAAAAGACTCCTTTAACCGGAACCCTTTCAAACGTTCAGGAAATGGAACTCCGGAAACTGGCGGGGACTTTAGTCACCACTTACGACTATCTGCCTTATGTCGGGGTAATCTCGGTTACAGATCCCGCCGGCATAAAAGTACAGTACCAATACGATAGCTACGGACGCTTGAAAAATGTGACCGATGGACAAGGCTATCTGAAAGAGAACTACGAATACCATGTCCAACAATAAACAGATGTGCCATGAAAAAATTGATTATTCTTATATTCTTATTTTGTTGCAGGGTCGGAATTGTATATTCCGATTCGGTAATTTTTTTGGGAGAATTTTATCTGGTGTTTCCGTCTGCCCATACTTCCGCTTTTGAGCCCAAGGTACCGGTCGGATTCGACGAAACGTTTGTTTCTTTTAAAATTGGGGCTTATTCGGCTTATACGGTTGTGGAAGACAAGGAGGAAATTGTTGATACTTGTGTTGCTGTGGAAGATACCCTTTTGTTATTACCCGAAATAACAGATTTGACAACGAATGCTCAGGCCAGGTTACTTTCGGATCCCATTCCGGTAGAACCGGTCGATCCTATAGAACCGGAAAAACTGATTCGTTTTGAGTTTGTCCGTTTTGAGGATAGCGGTGGGCAAATTAACTCTATTTCTTGTCATTACGGTCCCAGTCATGTCAGTTTTAAACCGAATTATACGAACGCCATTATCGAGGGGGAAGTGGTGATTCACTATAATACGGTTTATCTGAATGAAAACGGACAGATACACTCAGATGGGAGTTATACGGAGAGACGCTGTGAACGGACGATGAAATTCTTTTATTCCCAGCAACCTTATGTTGCTTTAGAAGCGGGAACGATACCTGCTGTTCAGTATTTTTCAGAGGGAGCTACTTCCTGTAAGTTGGAGGGATGTGAGGCAAAAGGAGGAAGAGGAAGTTATTATTATGCCTGGCAGCAATATACTTCTGGAGGCTGGAAAAGTATAGGGAATGCCTATAAAAAAGATTATACTGTCAATGCACCTGCTGAAAATATGTATTTCCGGAGAATGGTCAGTAGCGGGACGCAGACCGCTTATAGTAATGTCTGTATCCTGAAAAAGGATGTTTTCGGAAACCGGAATTATATTCTGAAAACGACGGCCTTAAAGAATGAAAGTACTGATCCGGAAGATTATTATCGTTCTACTATTACCTATTACGACGGACTGGGACGGAAAGCTCAGGAAATCGGGATAGAGGCTGCACCGGACGGCAGCGATTTAATAATGCCTGTCTATTATGATGAATTAGGCAGAGAAGATGCCAGAACGTATTTGCCTTATGCTCTTGCCGCTAATAAGGGGAGATACGATTCGGAAGCTTTAGGGCATCAGTCTTCTTTTTATGCTGCTTTATATCCGGGCGAAGGAGCATATACCTATGCAGAAAAAAAGTATGAAGCTTCACCTTTAGAGCGGGTCTTATATTCTTATAATACAGGAAAAATTTTCCGGGAAAAAGATAAAAAAACAATTTATCGTTATGCTACGAATGCGGCGAATGAAGTTTTTCGGTTTATGGTAAATAATGACGGAAGCTTTAAAGTGGAGGGATATTATCCGGCACATTCTCTGCATAAAACTGTAATAACAGACGCAGACGGCCGCACCTCGGAAAGCTTTACGGATATTTCAGGTAAGGTTGTATTGCTGCGGCAAATAGGAGAAGGAAGTGATAAAGCGGATACTTATTCTGTATTCGATGATCAGGGAAGGGTGGCAGCCGTTATTTCTCCGGAGGGTTCTGCCTTGCTGAGCAGCGGGCTGACCGTGGGCCGGACCCATATCATAGCTACTCAGTATAGTTATCTTTATACTTACGATAAATACGACCGCCTGATCGGAAGAAAATTACCCGGAATGTCAGAAGAGTATTCTGTTTATGATAAAGGGAACCGGGTAGTAATGTGGCAGAACGGAAACTTAAGGGCTTCCAACCGTTGGAAATTGAACCGCTATGATGTTTTGGGGCGGTTGACAGAAGTGAAGCTGATTTCCCATACTTCTGCCCGTTCTGCTTTACAGAATCTTTTCGATACGGGAAATACAAATTCTCTCTACCTGACAAGCGGGATTTTATTGCAAGAATGTGCTTATGACAGCTATCGTCTGTTGTCTCCCACTCTCTTTGCCTCGGACGATTCTTCTGTGCCTTTGTTGCCGGACAAGATACCTATTATTGAAAAGGAAAATTCCAAAAGTCTTACTGCCCCAAAAGGATTGTTAACCTGGGAAAAACTGGCGATTATGGAGAATGATAATACCGTTTCCCATTATATAGAAAAAGCATATACTTACGATAAAGAAGGACGGATCCTGGAAGTCAAGGAGAAAAATCCGGAAGAGTTAACAAGTACTCTTTCCAAAGCATATGATTTCGTCGGAAATGAAATTCAGGTGCAGGAACAATCTGCTGCGGAAACTACTGTTACTTCAATTTTAAGGACTACAAATACCTATGATCGTCAGGGAAGGCTGTTAAGTACAGAGACGGTTCTGAACGGGGAGGGGAAAGGGCAGCTAGAGTATCAGTACGATCGTCTGGGGCAGCTTTCAAAACGGGTTTACGGACAGACGGCCTGTACTGAATCGTTTACGTATACCCTTCAGGGTTGGCTGGACAGCCGGGTCTCAGCTCCTTTTTCCATGTACCTCCGTTACGGACAGCCTTCGAAAAGCGGTTCGACGGCTGCTTATACCGGAAATATCAGCGAATGGGAATGGACACAGGGAAGTGGAAATTCTTTTACTTATGCCATAGATTATGATGTTTACGGACGCTTTAAAGGGGCCCGTTCCTTCAGCGGTAATACGTTGGATAACCGGAATACAGAACAAGAGATTACTTATGATTTAAATGGAAATATAAAGACGTTACGGCGGACCGGCACGACAGCTGCTGTCGTAGATAACTTGGTGTATACTTATACCGGAAATCAATTGACGGCGCTTGCCGAAAATGCTGCGCCGGTTTCCGGAGATATTTATGCAAGAGGAAATAATGTGGCAGGAGCGTATACGTATGATGCAGACGGAAATTTGCAGACAGATACGCGGCAGGGCTTGAATTATCAATATAATTATTTAAATTTGTTGAGACAGGTCACTTCTGCCAATAATTTAAAAGCTGCCTATCGCTATGCTTATAATGGCAATAAAGTAGGCGTAAAGGGGGCAGACGGCCGGGGATGGGATTACCGGGGAAGTTTTGTATATACCCGTAATGGAAGTTCTTTGACACTGGAAAGTGCCCTTTTCGGAGGTGGCCGTATCGTTTCAGGTACAAGTGGATACGAGGTTTATTATTATCTGACAGATCATTTAGGGAGCGTACGTGCTGTAGTCGACGCTGACGGGAAGGTCCGGGAGCGTAATGATTACTACCTTTTCGGAACCCGTCAGCTGAAAGAAAATTATCCTCAGCTGGCTGTAAACCGGGAGAAATTCAGTGGTAAGGAATGTCAGACAGTAGGCAATCTGGGATTGTTGGATTATGGAGCGAGGATGTACGATGCCTCTTTGGGAAAATGGATGACTGTTGATCCGATGGCGGAGAAAAATTATGCTTTGACCCCTTACCATTATTGCGGAAATAATCCCGTCACCCGGGTCGATGCAGACGGTATGCTGGACGATTGGTATGCTTCGGGTAGCGGAGCCCTTCTCTGGCTGGATCGTCAGGATAAACAAGTGGTTCTTAACGGAGAGACCTTTTCAAATATCGGGACTTCTGTTTCTGTCGGTCAGATAGATGGTTCATACATAAATTACTATCAGAATGTACCCATTTCGATCTCTAACGTACCGAAAAGTGCCAGTTTCAGAGTTTTGAATGATCCTTCTTTGTCCGCTCAGTTATTGAACAGGCGAAGCCCTCTTTCTCTTAAAAGTCAGGTAGGACTAATGCAATCTTTGGTCAATAAAGGCCGCGAGGATTTTATTCATCATCCGGTCACTCAAGGAGTTATGAATGCTGCTGTTTTTTTGACTACCGGTGGAATTGAAGGAATAGTTGCTCTGGGAAATATTGGTAAATTTTTTGTCAAACCAGCTGCTTCCCAGCTTACACGCGTATTCTGGTCGGGAGGTGTTCTAGAAGAAGCAATGAATTTTGCCAAAGCAAATGGTATGACTACTTTAGAGATGACACGTGCGGGGCGAAATCTAAGCGAATTGACCAAAAATATGTCTTGGGAAGAAGCTAAGCCCCTTTGGGAACGTTTGTCAGCCACCTACGCGAAAGGAGCGAAAGGACCAGTCCATGTGTTCCAAAATGCCAAAAATGGAATAAGTATAGAGAGTGTTTGGAGTACTGTAGAGTATCCTATTTTAAATGGGAAAAATCCAATTATTTATCATAATGTTATACCTAAATGATTACACAAAAAAAGTTAGAAATTTATAATTCATTCCATGGTGATGTCGATACATGGTGTCGGATGACGATGGGAACTGATTCTTCTTACGAAATGAAAAGAGAAGATTGGTATTTAATTGAAAATTTGCTTCAAGAACTTTCTTTGATGAAGAAAGGAGTCGTTTCTAAAGAATATGAGATAAAAATCCGAAAAGAATTAAAAGATAATTGCGATTCAGATGAAACAATCCGTCAATTGGTGAAATTGGTAAATTAAGTTTCTAAATAAGAGAGGCTGTTGATTATATATATCAAGATTTATGATAAAATTTTGTAAAAAAATAAAGATAGCCTCTCTATTTTTCAATATTAAAAAAATTTATCAATTTAAATAATTTTATTCTTTTTATCTTTATTGTCAGTTAATTAACAAAATATATTATAAATATTATTAGTATATCATTATATGATAATAAAGTAAATAGAATTGTATTAAAAGAATATTTCAAAATGTAAATGTAAAGTTTTGTATTTTCATATTATAATTTATGAAAATTAACTTACATAATATGAGGAAATGTTTATTTAATACAATTGATTTGAGAAGTTACAGAAAAAGTGAAGTCTGGAAATTGTTCAAAAAAAAATGGAAAAAGTTTTGCTTCCCTGCTTTGGCATTATTTAAAAAGAGGAAGATTACAAAAGAGTTAAAAAAAAGAGATTCAGAAGTAATGCTGATTTTTTTCCGTAAGTTATTAAATATTTTGATTTTTTATAAAGGTTCTAAAGAGGAATGTTTTCGGAAAGTTTATGTTTTAATGGAACAAAATCTGGTTTCAGATGCGGGTCGGAAATTGTGGTGTGATTTAATCAATTATTGCTATTATGGGATTGTGGACGAGATTCGCAGGTGTCATTCGGATCTAAGAGAGGAAGATATCGAATTTGTCTGTTTTATTGGAGTCGGTTTTACAGTAGAGGAGTTGAGTTTTATTTACGAATTGTCGAACAAAGGTTCTGTTTACACTAAATCCTATCGGATCCGGAAACAAATGGGCCTGACTTGTTCCCTTGACATTTATATTCGAAAAAAAATAGAGTACCTGAAAAACAGTGACAAGGGGACGGTTCTTTTGTCACCATTTCATTTATTTAATTTGAGCCGGAAGTTTTGAATTTTTTTATTTATACAATAAATGGCAAGCTACTGTTGAGGAAAGTACAGAATTTTCCATAACGTAAGTCAGAAGCGATTTATTCGGAATAAATCCGAGCTATAATAGGCATAGGTTCGTTTTATGTAAAGTTTGGCTTGTATAGAAGTAGGAGGTTGATTGGGATTTGCAATGGTGACAAAAGAACCGTCCCCTTGTCACCATTTTTGCTTTAGTGGTTGGCGCGGGCGGCTATGATAATAGAAAAATCCTCGGCTTTCAGAGAAGCTCCGCCGATAAGGCCTCCGTCTACGTCCGGATTGGCGAACAGTTCGTCGGCATTTTTGGCATTACAGCTTCCTCCGTAAAGGATAGAGGTGTTTTCTGCTATTTCTTTGCCGTATTTTTCCGTCAGTACATTGCGGATAAAAGCATGCATTTCCTGTGCCTGAGCAGAAGTGGCTGTTTTTCCGGTTCCGATAGCCCAAACCGGTTCATAGGCCAAAATGATGTGGGAAAATTCCTCAGGAGAAAGCTGGAAAAGTCCGTTTATCAATTGAGATTTTACCACTTCAAAATGTTTTCCGGCTTCCCGTTCGGCCAATACTTCTCCTATACAGAAGATAATGTCCAGCTGATTGTTTAATGCCTGTGCTACTTTTTTTACCAGAACGGCATCGGTTTCTCCGTAATAACTTCTTCTTTCGGAATGTCCCAGTATGACATAAGTACTGTCAGTGGAAGCTATCATGGCAGCGGACACTTCGCCCGTATAAGCTCCGGAAGCTTCTGTGGCACAATTTTGAGCAGAAACGGATACAATTGCAGGATCGACAACCTTGTTTACTTCAGCCAAATGGATAAAGGGGGGAGCAAGGATGACTTTTACGTGCGGAACATTTAAAGCCTTTACTTTTTCATTTACTTCTTTAGCCAACTGAATACCTTCAGGAAGCGTTTTATTCATTTTCCAGTTACCTGCTACAATTTTTTTTCTCATGTCAGTGATTTATTATTAAAGTTTACAGAATTTCGTCGTTTATCTTCCTCCCTTTTTATACTTCTTCAAGGTGTAGAAAGTTAGAAGGAACAGGAATAATAAGGCGAGGGAATAGAGAACGTAACGGTTGGTAACCCGCTGTTGTTCTGTCAGGCAATAAGCGAGGGGATCTTTCCCTGCGAGCTTGTCTACGGAAGGAATATCTCGGTATCCCCATTTATCGATAATTGTGCCTTTTTTCAATAAGAGAAGCCCTGGATTTGAGCGGATCATGGTCTTTAATTGTATTTCGTCCGTCGTGCAAAAATCAAAATGCAAGGGATGGCCGGACTGAAGCTGCCGGATTTCTTCCGGATCGGATGCTGTCAATCCGTAAAACCGGTACCCTTTGGCCCGGGCATAATCAGCCAGTTCGTTGAGCCGGTCCAAAGCAGAGGGGACGATTTTATCTATCTGATAAGATACGGCTAAAAAAGTATAATTGTCGTCCTGTAACACTTCTTCCGTAATGTCTCCCCATTCGGGATGTTCAATTACAAAATCGTGTATGGGAGTCTGATAGCCTTTTTGAATCAATTTTTGTTCTGAACTGTGGAATTCCCAATTTAGGGTATCTTGCCAAGGATAATTCTGTTCGTCGAATTCCTGTAGTTCCCCTGTATTTTTATTCCGGTATTTCAACAAAATCCGGTATTGATCGTGGGGAGCATCTGCCGGTATGTCCATACTTTCCGGGATATTGGCCCCAATGGCATAGGGGCGGAAATCGATAATCGGTAAGTGGCGGTAGCTGTAGCCTTCCACACAGCCTATAAAAATAACAGATCCGAGGAACAGCACTGTTTGTTCGAGAAAATTATATATGGGTTTAAAATGCTTCCTCCGGCGGAATACCAGATAAGCCATAAATAAGAGAATAATATTTTTCCAGAATGTCTGCCAATTACTCAGTGTGATGGCGTCCCCAAAACAGCCGCAATCGGTCACCGGATTCCGCACGGCCAGAATAAGGGTGATAAGGGTGAATATCAGCATAAACAACCAGGCTCCCCAAGCCCCCCATTTGGTTTTAATATTCAGAAGAAGACAAATTCCGATCAAAAACTCCAATCCCGACAAAAGGAAAGAAAAAAACAGGGCAGTAGCATTGAGTCTTCCTATTCCGAAAGCATTGAAATAATCGATAAATTTATATTCGGAACCCAACGGATCAATCCCTTTTACAAAGCCTGAAAAGATGAATACCAACCCTAAAAGTATCCGGAAAAGATTTGCAATAAATTTCATAAGTGTATCATTTTGCTGTTATGTAGTGTGTTATTCTGGGTACGGGTACACTTACCTCTTTGAGTGAACGGTCAGTTGGAGCACTGATACCGGGTAACGCAAGGCATCAACTCCTTGCTTCCGGGGCTGCCGGCTCTGTTTCTTCTTTTTCCACAAGGAGCCGTATCAATGCGAATACTGCATAATTGATCATATCGTAATAGTTTGCATCTATCCCCTCCGATATCCAGGTATCTCCCTGATGATCTTCGATTTGCTTAGTGCGTTTAATTTTCATCAGAATCAGGTCTGTATAGGAACTGATTCGCATATACCGCCAGGCTTCGTCGTAATCATGATTTTTATCTGCCATTAATTGTTTGGCTTTTTGAAAATAAAGGTCGTACAATTCTGTAATTTTTTCAGCAGGCAGTTCTGTTTCACTTTTTTGTTCCAATTGAATTAACCCCATGAGAGCATAATTGACAATGCCGATAAATTCAGAACTTATCCCTTCGTGTATTTTGGAAATACCTTTTTCTTCAATGCAACGGATGCGGTTGGCTTTGATAAATATCTGGTCGGTCAAGGATGTCGGTCGTAAAATTCGCCAGGCGGTTCCGTAATCGTGCATTTTTTTTATAAAAATGTCACGGCATATCTGGATCACCTTATCGTATTCTTGTGCTGTATTCGCCATAAATTTGTCCCCTTACATTATGAAATGTAAAAAACTCGTTGTTACTTTGAACGTGTAAAATTAATAAATAGAATTGATAATCCTTCATTTTCAATTCTCAAATTTAACAGTACTATGTTGAAATTTCCTTTGTTAGGAGGACATCCCCTCGATTTATCCCGTCCCTGGGTAATGGGTATATTAAACGTGACACCGGATTCTTTTTACGATGGGGGAAAATACGTCAGTGAATTAAAAGTGATCGGGCGTATTCACCAGATTATGGAGGAGGGAGCGGATATAATTGATGTGGGGGCTTATTCTACCCGCCCCGGCGCTGCTTTCGTCGATGAAAAAGAAGAGACGGCCCGTTTGATGCCTGCCGTGGAATTGATTCGGAAATATTATCCGGATGCCCTCGTTTCTATCGATACATTCCGGGCTTCTGTAGCAGAAGAAGTCAATACCTGTATGGGACCGGTTATCATAAACGACATTTCCGGAGGAACGATGGATGAGAAAATGTTCGATTTTGTGGCCCGGACCGGTATCCCTTATATCCTGATGCATATACAGGGAACGCCGCAGACAATGCAAAAAAATCCGGTGTACCGGGATGTTGTAGAAGATGTCCGGGATTTTTTTATCAGTCGTATCGGACAATTGGACCGGAAAGGATTCGACAATATTATACTGGACCCGGGGTTCGGGTTCGGGAAGACGATACGGCACAATTTCCAGTTGTTGAACGGAATGTATCAGTACCGGGATTTAGGCTATCCCTTGTTGGTGGGAATTTCCCGGAAGACAACAATATGGAAAACGTTGGGAATTACTCCGGCTGAAGCCTTAAACGGAACGACGGTTCTAAATACAATTGCTTTGTTAAAAGGAGCGGATATTTTACGGGTACACGATGTCAAAGAGGCTGTGGAAGCTGTAAAACTGATCGGGCAACTGAAAGAATCCTGAGCGGACTATTGTTTACGGATAAACGCTTGCTGCAGAAAGAGATTCACCTTTCGCTAATAAACAAAACTGAGGTTACGGAAAGATTATTTTATCCGAACCAAAGGTTTGGTAAGGAGTGAACTGTCAGACGAATTTGAATCGAATACAAAGAGCTGTCCGTTTGAAATATTTTATTTTTCTGTCCGTTTGCAGACTTCCTTAATACGGGGGTGAATCAATTCCCAGAGAACAATGCCGGCGCTGACAGAAATGTTAAATGAATGTTTGGTACCGTATTGGGGGATTTCAATACAGCCTTCTGCTTCGTCTATAATCTCCTGCTGTACGCCTTTCACTTCGTTTCCGAAAATCAGGGCATATTTCTCTTCCGGAGAAAGGGAAAAATTTTCCAGGGAAATGCTGTTTTCCGCTTGTTCTACCGCATAGACTTTATAGCCTTGGACTTTCAATCCGGCAACGACAGGCAGGGTATCTTTACTGTATTCCCAGTCGACACTGTCTTCGGCTCCCAATGCTGTTTTATGGATTTCCCGGTTGGGCGGAGTAGCTGTAATGCCGCATAAGTAAATTTTTTCAATCCGGAAAGCGTCGGAAGTACGGAAGACAGATCCTACATTATTCAGGCTGCGCACATTATCCAGCAAGAGGACAACGGGCATTTTCGATGCTGATTTAAAAGCGTCCGGGCTTATCCGGTGGAGTTCTTCGTTCTGGCGTTTTTTATACTTCATAAAAAAGATTTTAGACAAGTTCCCCAATTAAGGTTGCTGAAGTACAGTCTTTCACTCTTACCCGGACCAGATCTCCTGTGCAGGTAGTAGTGGAAGGAAACACGATCACTTTATTCTGGCTACTGCGTCCGAACATTTCGTCCGGGCTTTTTTTAGAGGTTCCTTCAACCAATACTTCAAAGGTTTTTCCGATATCTTTCCGGTTGCTTTCGAGCGACCAGCCGATTTGCAGGTCGATGAGTTCCTGAAGCCGGCGCCCTTTGGTTTCTTCGTCGATATTATCCGGCAAACGTTTGGAAGCTATCGTACCGGGGCGTTCGGAATATTTAAACATATAGGCCAGGTCGAATCTCACTTCTTCCATGAGGGAAAGGGTTTCCCGGAAATCGGCTTCACTTTCGTTGTGAAAACCGACAAATACGTCGGTAGAGATTCCGCAATCCGGGATGATTTGCCGGATGGCCGCAATCCGGTCCAGATACCATTCCCGGGTGTACTTCCGGTTCATATTTTTTAGTACCGGATTGCTTCCGGATTGTACCGGCAAATGGATTGCTTTACAAATGTTAGGATAACGGGCAATCGTTTCCAGCGTCTGATTACTCATATCTTTGGGATGAGAAGTGGCAAAACGGATACGCATGGAAGGAACTGTGCGGGCTACCAGAGCCAGTAAGGCAGGAAAGTCCACGCTTGTTTTTTCGTCTTTATACCAGTATGAATTGACATTCTGTCCCAGTAGGGTCACTTCTTTGAACCTCCGTTTCTGTAAATCGATTACTTCACCGATAATACTGTGCGGACTGCGGCTGCGTTCGCGTCCCCTTGTATAGGGAACAATACAGTAAGTACAAAAATTATTACATCCGCGCATGATGGACACGAAACCGGAAATAGAGGTTTCATCAATACGCGAAGGACAAATGTCCTTGTAAGTTTCCGTTTCGGAAAGCTGGATATTGATTGCTTTTTCCCCCCGGTTTGCTTTTTCGATCAATAACGGCAAATCCATATAGGCGTCCGGTCCTACTACAATATTGACGTTTTTTTCCTGTTCGAACAGTTTTTCTCCCAGCCGTTCAGCCATACATCCCATTACTCCGATCAGTAAACGGGGATTTTGTTTCCGGATTTCAGAAAATCCCTGTACCCTTCCTCTTACTCTTTGTTCTGCGTTTTCCCGTACCGAACAAGTATTTACCAGAATGATGTCCGCTCTGTTTTTATCTTTGACGTGTTCGAATCCTTTGGCGGTCAGAATGGCTGCTACTACTTCGCTGTCCGCTACATTCATCTGGCAACCGTACGTTTCTATATAGAATTTTTTTCCCATAAAAAAATATTACTTTTGAAGGACAAAAGTAATATTTTCAAAAGGATAAATTTTTAAAAAACGGTAAACTTTCGCAGCTTTTCTATAATTTATCCCTTTTATAAAGCCTATGAGTATTATTTCATTCAGCTGTAGGACCCGGTAACACTTTCTGTTTTAGAATTTCATCCCCACGGATACCTTCGCAATATGATTATTGTATTTGTTATTGATCGGTTCTGCGATAACATCGTATTCCGGATCTTCATCATAATAGCTGTAAAAACGTGTTATATCTTTGGAAAATTTATAAATATAAGCTGCGTCGCAGTAAAATTGACCGAAATTGAGACCGAAGCCACAGGATAAGGTTTGTATTTTATTCAGATCTTTATTGTCTTTATAAGGGCTGGCATAGAATGAATAACCTCCTCTCACACTAACCATGCTGTTTATCCGGTATTCGGCTCCTAACCTGAAATTATGGGTGGAACTCAGGTAATCTTTGATCTGGTTATTTACACCGCTGCCGTCGGGTTCGTAATAATCATATCCGTCTGCTCCGTTTTTTAGCCGGGCAGAACTGTAGTTTACATATTCGTAATCGAAACTGATAATTGCTTTTTGCTGAATCACTCCGGCAATACTTAAGATGGCTTTCCAGGGAGTTTTTAGATCATAGTCGTACTTATAATAAGAAGGACCGCCATAATATTCTGTTTGTCCGTCTACAGGGGTTTTGTATTTAGTATACATCCCTACATCGTAAGTATCGGTCATCGAGTAATAAGTCGGGGTATGAATCGTCGCTCCCAGCCGTAATTCGGGAATCGGCCGGTAAATAACACCGAATTTAAAGTTGGTTCCCACTCCTGTTGTTTTGAGGTGTTCTTCAAAATTAAAACGTTCCAATTCGTAGGGATTGTCCTGGTCCGGAGTTTCGGAGTATACGGATTTCATTTTATAATAAATATTCTGTAGACCGATTGTTATTCCTAAATAGAGTTTGTCTTTATAGTTTGTACCGAAAGAAAAGGCATATTCTCCCTGATAGCCGTCTTCTTTTATGATTTTTTTCTGGTTGGCACCGATAATGGCAGGTTCGAAATAAGGATTATCCTCGTTTTCGTTATCAGAAAGTATAAAATTGCTTTCAATCCCCAGCCATTGCAGTTCGCTGAAATAATCTGCCAGGTCTGCTGTCGGATTCTGACTGAGAACGTAGGCTATTAAAGCGTTGATGTCCTGTGCCAGATATTGGGAAAAAGAATTGGGGGATTTGGCGATGGCTTGAGTCGTATGCCGGTTAAAGTTATTCATATTGGTATAATTGATCCCGAAATTAATCCCTCTCCAATCAAAATTGGGATTATATAATGAGATAACGACCCCGATATCTCCCATCTGAAAAGAGTTGTCGTGTGCTGTTTGGCCTCCGGCTTTGGTATTCCCGAAATCCGGCGAAAGGGTAATGCTGGCTTCCGATTTCCGGAATACACCTATACCTGCCGGATTTACGTTTAAAGTAGAGATGTCACCACCCAATGCTCCGAAAGCTCCGCTCATGGCTGCCGAACGGGCGGTGCCGAGGGGAAGGGTTCTGGAGAATCTCAATACGTCGGCATCTGTTTGTGCAAATGCGATGCCGGAGGTTAAAAACAAGGCAACTAGTACGTATAACTTTTTCATGGCATGTCGACTGTTTTGTTAAACTTTCGTTATCTTCTTCCTCCTGAACGGGTTGATCTCGACGGGCTTACGGATGACCTGTTGGTCCCGGTTGAGCGGGAGGGAGAATAAGTTGAGCTGCGTGTAGGCGTTCTTTGATAACTGCTGCTATTTCTCGTTGGAGAAGCAGAACGGTTACTGTTATAACTTGGCCGGTAGTTATTATACGACCGGTTGTATGTCCGGGTTGTACTACGGTTTATGCTATTGTTCGTGTTCGGTCTTACGTTGGGCCTTGTATACCGGTTTGTTCCGGTAGAACTGTTACTGGGGCGTGTATACCGGTTTGTACCGGTAGAGGAGGTTCCCGGACGCGTATATTTGTTTGTCGGCCGGGTTGTGCTGGGCCGGGTCGTTACCGACGGCCGGGTGGAGGTGCCTGTAGACGGCCGGGTGTTTACTCCCGTTGAAGGTCTGGAAGTACTGTAATTCGGCCGGGTGTTTACGTTTGGCCGGGTAACGGACGTATTGGGACGTCCTGTTACATTCGGGCGGGTATTTGTTCCCGGCCGGTTGTTCGGGCGTAAACCAATGGAACCCCCTCCGTAATTGGGCCGCAGATTACCTGGCCGGTGTGAAGGAATATTTCCGCCCGGGTGGTGATTTCCGCCGCCCCAGTGGGGTGGGTAATGTCCGTGCGGGGGACCCCAGCCCGGATATCCCCAACCGGGGTAATATCCCCACCAGGGATCGTACCAGCCACTCCAGTAAGGTCCGTACCAACCGTTATACCAAGGACGGTAAAAACCGGAATTCCAGCCGAATCCGAAATTCCATCCGGGACTTCCCCAGCCAATGTTTAGTCCGAAATTAAACTGATTGTCGAAAGCGATCACGTCGTAACGCGGATCTTCCCAGACTACCGTCCAGATATACTCGGGATAGGTTCCGAATAAAAGAGTGGAATAAAGTTTCACGTTGGTATAGGAGGGGAACCACCAGTAACGACCGTTATCGGTATAAACGTTCCAATCCGGGCTAAAGGATAAATTCAAGGCAATTTCTTCTCCGTTAGCAATATACCCAAATCCGTCCGGATAACGGGCTATAATCCGTGCCGCTTCCTTCAGGTCGCTATCGCTGCCTTTAAAACCACCGATCCAGTAACCCGTATTTTCATAAAGCGTTTCATTGACCACCTCCGATTCGGCTAAACGTTGTTCTGCCCTGGATGTCAGGGTACTTGTACTGATTTCTTCTATTGTACCTTGCCGGCGATTGATGACAAGCGCACTGTTCCCGGGGGTATTTTTATCCAGGGAAGGAGCAGACTGACGATTACCTGAAGTCAGGGGAATACTTTGTCCGGTGACGTTTTCCACTTCCTGTACCAGAAGCGGCTTACTGCCGGGGACAAAATATATATCGTCTTCTATCGTGTTGTTCAGACTGCGGGTAGAAGCGCAGGATGAAAATAAGATAGCCGAAACTAAAATGATATAGAAAATAATTTTCATGTAATATTCGTTTAGTTGTTTTTTATATTCTATCAAAAAGTATACCAAATTCCTGAAGAATTCTGTTTCTCTTTTAGAATTTAGACTATTCTCCTGCTGAAAGGTTTAACAGGAGCTGCGATTAAAATAAGACAATTTTGCAGGTGGGAATTATAAAATTTATGTGGATAGAACGCCGTTTTTTACTTCTGTCGTACCGTTTATATTTACTTTCCCTTCTCAGCCTGAAGACAGGTATATAGATCCGGGACGTTTTTTCTGCATTTTATAGCTCCCTGAATTGAATATTTTATTCTCAGCTCTGTAAAAATAGTGATTTCAGATTATATATCTTAGTTTTTTGCTTAAATTTGCAGCTGTTTTATCAAAAAATAAGAAGATGGCCAAGTTTTTAACATCAAGAAATGAAGATTATTCTCAATGGTATAACGAATTAGTGACCAAGGCAGGTTTGGCGGAGCCGGCTGCTGTTAGAGGATGTATGGTGATTAAACCGTACGGATATGCAATTTGGGAAAAAATGCAACATCAATTGGATCAAATGTTTAAAGATACGGGGCATGTAAATGCTTATTTCCCCTTGCTGATACCGAAATCATTCTTTTCAAAAGAAGCTGACCATGTAGAAGGGTTTGCCAAGGAATGTGCTGTAGTTACCCATTACCGTTTGAAAAATGATCCGAACGGGAAAGGAGTGGTTGTCGATCCGGAGGCAAAATTGGAAGAAGAATATATTATCCGTCCCACTTCGGAGACCATTATATGGAATACTTACCGCAATTGGATTCAGTCTTACCGGGATTTGCCTATACTTTGCAATCAATGGGCCAACGTTATGCGTTGGGAAATGAGGACCCGTATGTTTTTACGTACGGCTGAATTTTTGTGGCAGGAAGGGCATACGGCTCATGCGACAAAGGAGGAGGCGGTTGCCGAAGCCAATCAGATGGTAAGGATATATGCTGAATTTGCAGAAAAATGGATGGCTGTGCCGGTGATTATGGGTTCTAAGAGTGAGAGTGAGCGTTTTGCCGGAGCTTTGGATACCTATACGATCGAGGCCCTGATGCAGGACGGAAAAGCTTTACAGGCAGGAACTTCCCATTTTCTGGGACAGAATTTTGCGAAAGCTTTCGACGTACTGTTTACAAATCAAGCCGGAGAGCGGGATTATGTATGGGCTACTTCCTGGGGAGTTTCGACCCGGCTGATGGGTGCCCTGATTATGGCTCATTCGGATGATAACGGTTTGGTATTACCTCCGAAACTGGCCCCTTTACAGGTGGTAATTGTGCCGATTTACAAGAGCGCGGAAGGTTTGCAACGGATCAGCAAACAGGTAAGCGGGATCGTAGAGGCTTTGAAAGCGAAGGGTATTACTGTTAAATACGATGACCGGGATACTCAGAAACCGGGCTGGAAATTCGCTGATTACGAATTAAAAGGAGTACCTGTGCGTTTGGCTATGGGGGAACGGGATTTGGAAAATCATACCATTGAAGTAGCCCGGCGGGATACGCTCACTAAGGAAACTTTGCCGTTGGAAGGAATTGCTGAGCATGTAGAAAAGTTATTGGATGATATTCAGGAAAATATTTACCGGAAAGCCCTTAACTTCCGCAATAATATGATTACAAAAGTTGATACTTACGAAGAATTCAAAGAATTACTGGAAACGAAAGGCGGATTTTTCCTTTGCCATTGGGACGGGACTGCGGAGACGGAAGAAAAGATCAAAGCAGATACGAAGGCGACGATCCGTTGTATTCCTTTTGACAGTCCGGAGGAAGAAGGAAAATGTATGGTTACCGGAAAACCTTCTCATCGCAGAGTCTTGATTGCAAAAGCTTATTAAGCTGTAAAATACGAATATAATATTTTCTGACTGGTACTTCTTCCAGTCGGAAAATAAACGGGAAATAACCTTTTTTCAGTTCTTCGGTAACGAAGCAGCAAAACCAGAATGCTTCCTTTTATGTCAGTTACGGAACGTTTTTTGAAATATGTCCAATACGACACTCAGTCGGATCCTGCTTCAGAGACATGCCCCAGCAGTCCCGGACAGCTCGTGTTTGCGCATGCATTGGCTGAGGAGATGAAGGAGTTGGGACTGGAGGAAGTCGGAATTGACGAATACGGCTATCTGGGCGGTTATCTGCCTTCGAATGCAGAACGGGAGACCCAGGCCGTCGGATTTATTGCGCATTTGGACACGAGTCCGGATATGTGCGGGAGAAATGTAAAGCCTAAGATCGTCAGAGAATATACGGGGAATAATATTATCCTGGATAAACAGGAAGATATTGTCCTGACAGTGGAGAGTTCACCCGAATTGTCCAATTATGTCGGACAGGATTTAATTGTAACGGACGGGCATACTTTGCTTGGAGCTGATGATAAAGCCGGAATAGCTGAGATTTTGACGGCTATCGAATACTTGAAGAATCATCCGGAAATAAAGCACGGAAAAATCTGTATCTGCTTTACGCCGGACGAGGAAATCGGGAGAGGAGCCGATCATTTTGATATCCGGGCATTCGGAGCCCGTTTTGCTTATACTTTGGATGGAGGTGAAATAGGAGGATTGGAATTCGAGAATTTCAATGCTACTCAGGCAAAATTAATTTTTAAAGGCCGGAATGCTCATCCGGGGTATGCAAAAAATAAGATGGTGAATTCGATAGCCATTGCTAACGATTTTCTGAATAGTCTTCCTAAAAAAGAGATTCCTGAGCTTACTTCCGGTTATGACGGCTTTTTTCATGTGACCTCACTAAAGGGAAGTGTAGAAGAGACAGAGATGGAAATATTGATCCGCGATTTTGGGCGGGAACGTTT
>JAEXFF010000122.1 GCA_023400335.1 Bacteroidota bacterium | reverse complement strand
TAAACGGCTCCGCTTTAAAACCTTTATTCTCCCGCCTTTTTTCAAAAAGGCATAAAAAGTCTCCGGTAAGGCAAAAATCCTGGTAAAATCCTGTATAACCAGCTCCGTCGCTTCCTTTTGCATACGCAAAAACTGAAGCAACTTATCGCTTACCGCTCCGGAAACATACAATGTATGCCCATATCTGAAAATATCTCCCTCGTATTTTTCCAGCATAAATACTGAAGGAAGTTGTAAATCATGAATTTTTCCGGACCTGTCTATGGCCCAGATTCCTTTTTTTATTCCCTGAAATAAATCATTCCACTCAGGACAGACCTCTTCCAAACAGATCAAATCATACACATATTTTGTCCGCCTTACCAATTCCCGTACATTTCCCGATAATGCCGCACCCGTAGCCAATACGATCGCTTCGGATACGGCCGGTGAACCGTGACTCAACCGGGATAAAGCTCCGTCCACAAGGGTCAGATCCACCCCTTTCTTTTCCAGACGGTCTATCATTTGTTTCATTCCGGCTGTATCCGGAGGCCCTGACAACAAAACCTTGCCCGACCATAAAGCCTTGGCCGTCACCAAACGTCCCAAAGCCGTCTGCCGTTCACCGATATCCAGAATCTCAGCCAGAAACCGTTTCTCCCGGTAATACCGTTCAGAAGTTACAAATAACATTCCTTCAAAGATCTCTATTTCCGGTTTAGGCGTCTGACATACCTGATCCCGGCTTTCCCCATCTGTACCGATAGAAGTGAGTGCAATCGTCTTTCCCGAATCTTTTATTTGTCTTAAAATGTAATTCAGGCATTCCGTCTTCCCCGTATTCTTTTCCAGACCTACGATAGACAAACTTTTACACTTCAATATCTCTTCTATAAAAAACAAAACCGTTCTAAAATAAAACGTTACTAAAATACAAATAAAGGGCAGATGCAAAACAAATCCCGGCACAGAGCTCAAAGCTGTTTCTGACAAAACAACTTTGAAGCTCTTTCTAACATTTTATCTTTTAGCCAATAAATTCCGGTTTTTACGATCCAGGTCATTGGGTTCTATCGATAATTTCCGGCCGTTTAACAGCTCAGCAACTCCTTCGGTCTTCCGCGCTTTCTCACATTCTTCACAGTAACATTCATCTTTATAATCCGAAGGTTCCGTATAAGTGGTCACAACTCCTTCAAAATTACGCAATACAACGCGGTTCGGACTTTGAGAAATCATATAAGTCGGCATAACCGGAATCTTTCCACCTCCTCCCGGAGCATCTACTACAAAAGTAGGAACAGCATATCCGGACGTATGCCCCCGCAAATTTTCTATAATTTCAATTCCTTTAGAAACCGGGGTACGAAAATGCCCGATACCCATAGATAAATCACAGATATAGATATAATAAGGCCTTACCCGTATCCGTACCAACTGCTGTACCAGTTTCTTCATCACATGAGTACAATCATTAACTCCCCTCAACAAAACAGACTGATTTCCTAAAGGAATTCCGGCATCGGCCAAGCGGGCACAAGCTGCCGAAGACTCCGGTGTGATTTCATTCGGATGATTAAAGTGAGTGTTCAACCAAATCGGATGATATTTTTTCAGCATATTCACCAGTCCTTCTGTAATGCGCTGAGGCAATACAACGGGAGCACGGCTTCCGATACGGATGATCTCAACATGCGGAATCGCCCTTAACCGGCGAATAATATCTTCCAGTTTTTCATCGCTCACCAGCAGTGCATCTCCGCCGGACAATAAGACATCCCTCACTTCCGGATGAGAGGCGATATATTCAATTCCCTTATCAATTCGTTCTGAAGGAGCACTGCAATCATGCTGCCCGGCAAAACGGCGACGGGTACAATGCCTGCAATACATGGCACACTGATCGGTTATTAAAAACAATACCCGGTCCGGATAACGGTGTGTCAAACCCGGTACAGGAGAATCCCCGTCCTCATGTAAAGGATCTACCAAATCTGCCGGAGATTTATGCAATTCTTCTTTTGTAGGGACCGACTGTTTCCGAATGGGACAATGCGGATTCTCAGGATCGATCAAACTCAGATAATAAGGAGTAATTGCCATTCTCAGGGTTTTTAATGATTCCCTTACCCCTTCTTCCTCTTCTTTTGTCAGGCATATATACTTCTTTAACTGTTCCAGCGTTTCAATACGGTTTTTTACCTGCCAATGCCAATCGTTCCATTGCTCATCAGTTACTTCAGGAAAAAACTCTTTTCGTCTGCTTACCATAAAATTTTGTTTTAGTTAAAAAGCCCAAATGACCCAAACAGCTATCTGAAAAGCTCCCTCCTTAAAACAGGGGATCAACATTTCCCCCTGGGAGATTGTTTAACGCCTCGTTGACGAACGGCTGACTGAAAAATACAGTCAGAACTGAAAATTCATTAATCAACGAGCCGTCAAGTATACATTAATCCGGCACGAAAGGCTACAAATCATTCGTAAGGATCTTTAACAGACATCCGTTCTGGGCCTTTAGACTTCTCCATTCTCCTATTAAGCGTACAACTCCGTAAATATTTTACGCAGTTCTTCACTTTCGCGCAATTCCTGTAAAGTGATCTCCGCATGTCCACGGGTGTAGCCGTTTCCAATCAACATCGTAACATCACTGCCTACTCCTTCAGCACCTAAAGCAGCCTTGGTGAAACTGGTTGCCATAGAGAAGAAATATACCAAACCCGTATCTTTCGTACACAAAATACTGGTCATCTCTGTATCCGGAATATTTACATTATTAATGGTAATATCGCACATTTCCCCATTTGTCAATTCCGCAATTTTTTCCATGACAGCAACAGGTTGGGTAGCATCTGCCGAGAAAACATAATCGCAAAAACCAAGCTTTTGTAATCTCTCCGTACTCTTCTGACTGTGGCACAAACCAATTACTTTACCTGTCACGCCAGCCCGTTTTTTAGCCTCATAACAACACAACATACCCGACTTACCGCCAGCACCAATAATCAATACGGTATCTCCCGGTTTCACCAATTTAGCTGTCTGGGCTGGAGCACCTGCAACGTCTAAAGCAGATAAAGCTAATTTTTCCGGAAGATCTGCCGGAATTTTTGCATATATACCACTTTCAAATAAAATTGCTTTCCCGTCTATATCCACCTGATCAACATCTGCCCGGATTTCTTTGATTTTATCTATCCTCAACGGAGTCAAGGAAAGAGACACCAGAGTTGCAATTTTATCCCCTACTTTCAGATCGGTTTTTCCAACCAATGCATCTCCGATTTTCTCTACTGTTCCCAACAACATCCCACCGGAACCGGTTACAGGATTCCGATGTTTTCCCTGCTTAGCAACAATGTCCAGCATAATCTCGGCAATTTTTGACTTATCTCCTTTAGCTTGCTCATGAATCTGAGTAAAACTAGCTGAGTCGATATTCAAAGTCTGCACGTCAATTAAAATCTCATTGTCGTATATTTCATCCATGTTGTTGTCCAACTTATTGGCCGGCTGAGGTAATACGCCTTTGGGTTCAATCACTCTGTGTGTACCGTATTTATTTCCTTTTTTCATATTATTATAATTTTATTTAGTTTTACTTTTATAGGGTCAGTCCCATACTTTTTTTCATTTCAATCCTAAAATCCTCCTTGCATCTTCCGGACTTGCAATCTCACGTCCTAATTCTTTTGCCAAACGAACGACTTTTTCCACTAATTCGCCATTGGATTTTGCCAATACACCTTTAGAAAGGTATACATTATCTTCAAATCCGACCCGTACATGCCCTCCGTCTACAATGGCACAGGCAGCCAAAGGAAATTCATAACGGCCGATTCCGGCTACCGTATAGGTAGCATCAGCAGGCAGGCTATGACGTAAAAAGACAAAGTCCCGCATCTCTCCGCTAATCCCTCCGTTGACTCCCATAACAAAGTCAAAATGCATCGGAGCTTTGATAAACCCTTTTTTATGCATTCTCAAAGCCATATCAATCATGCTTTTGTCAAATACTTCCAACTCGGGTTTAATCCCCAACTCTATCATCCGTTGTCCGAAATACTTTATCGTATTCTCCGTATTCGTAAACACCTCATCCCCACCGAAATTCAAAGTTCCGCAATCCAAGGTAGCCATTTCCGGATGCAATTCAGTAGGCTGTAAACGCTCATCATCTGTCATTCCGACAGCTCCGCCTGTAGACGGCTGAATAATAACATCCGGACAAGCCGCCTTAATAGCATCAATTATTACCTTAAAACGGGCTTTATCCTGAGTAGGTGTTCCATCATCATACCTTACATGCAAATGAATAATACTGGCTCCTGCCTCATAGGCAGACCGAGCTTCTCTCACACATTCTTCCACCGTATAAGGCACTGCCGGGTTGTGCTCCTTTAATACTTCCGCACCGCAAATCGCAGCTGTTATAATTAATTTTTCCATAACACAAGTTTCTAAGATTCAAAAATTTATCCTTTCCGCTGACATTTTTTCGGAACAACACAGGTTCCACTAGCCCGGCATACCACGATCGGCTCTTCCAGAAAATCAGCCGCCGATTCCGAAATATCCGTCCGGGGACGAATTACCTTTTTCGCTTCGAATACCATTTTCCGGGAAGAATTTCCCACTTTCACAATTTCTCCCGTGGCTTCTATATAATCCCCCGCAAATACAGGTGCCAAAAATTCGATATTGTCATATCCCGCAAACAATCCTTCATCTCCATCATGCTGGATAAGCAATTCTGTCGCCACATCTCCAAACAACTGCAACATTCTGGCGCCATCCACTAAATTGCCCCCGTAATGAGCATCGTGAGCACTCATTCTCAATCTGATCATCGACTTCTCCATATTACTCTTTTTAAACGATTCGACCCTTTTTACTTTTTCACAATATAATCTACAAATATAGCCGGAGTCTTCACTGTTTCCGGTGCCAACTCCCCTACTTCCACCAGTTCGGCAATTTCAGCTATTACCAAATCCGCTGCACTAGCCATTAATGGATTGAAATTCTGGGAAGTTCCCCTATAAATCAGATTTCCACTTTTGTCCCCCAGGCTGGCCCCAATCAAGGCCACATCTGCCCGCAAAGGTTTCTCCAATAAATAGTCTTTTCCATCTACAGAAATAACCGGTTTTCCTTCCGCTACAATTGTCCCCATCCCTGTAGTAGTCAAAAAACCACCTAAGCCAGCGCCTCCCGAACGAATACGTTCTGCCAAAGTTCCCTGAGGCACAAACTCAATCTCCAATTCACCGCTATTCATCTGTTCACTGGTACAAGGGTTCGTACCAATATGAGAAACAATTAATTTTTTTACTTGCTTATTGGCAATCAATTGACCTACCCCCCGATCCGGATAAGCAGTGTCATTACAAATAAGCGTCAAATTTTTCACCCCGCTTTGGGCCAGAGCGTCAACGATTGCGTTAGGAGTTCCGTTAGCTAAAAAACCTCCTACCATCACCGTCATTCCCTCTTTTACTTGTGCCACAGCCTCTTTGATTGATATAAATTTGTTCATGGCTATTTTATATAAGGTTTGTTGTTAAATATTACACAGATTAAAAGATTTTTGTCAAATTTACAAATTGTAATATTAAATATGAATTATTCTGAACATTTTTTTGTTATTTAAAATCATTCCAATTTAAACGGTAAAAAATTAAAAACAGACCTGCATAATTCCCCACAACTCTTCTCCTCCCCGTTTATACATTTAAACTCTCCGGACAACTTAAATTAATTTCTCTTATTACGGGTTTGTCTTCCTTTGGCGGTATTGTGTATTTACATTCCTTTTAAAAATCATTAAAAATAATAATTAATGTATCCTATTCAACATTTTATCCGTCCTATCGTACCAAATGAAAATAAAATTAAAGAATATGAAACAATTTATTTTCATTTTATTATTCGCTTTGTTAGGAATAAAAACGGGATTTTCCCAACCGGGACAAAATCCCTATTGGGAAAGAAAAGGACTGACAGCTTTCAATTTATCTCAAGCCAGTTTAAGCAGCTGGTCGGCAGGAGGAGAATCCGCTTTGGGGCTGGACGCATTGCTCACATACACAGCCGATTTCAAAAAAGAGCGTCATCTGCTGCACAACCGTCTGGAATTGGCATACGGTCTGAACAAAACAGACGGGAACGGCACCCGTAAAACAAACGACAAAATTTACCTCTCCTCCACTTATGGCTATCAGTTGAAAAAGAATTTCTACCTGAGCGGATTACTCACTTTCCAGACGCAATTCGCCAAAGGATATAATTACGACGTTTCCCGGGACATTTTCATTTCTAAATTTATGGCCCCCGGATATCTGATTATCGGCGCCGGTGTCACCTGGACGCCAAAGGCCTATTTCACCTTAACATTTACCCCGGTAGCCTGGAGAGGTACATTTGTTACCAATAAACGTCTTTCGGATGCAGGGGACTTTGGGGTTAAAAAAGGGAAGCATTTATTTTCAGAATTCGGCGCAAATCTGAAAGCCGAAGTCAAATATGAATTCCTGAAAAATATGACGGTTTATTCCCGTGTGGAATTTTACTCCAATTATCTGGAACAACCGCAAAATATCGACATCCGCTGGGATGTTCTCCTCAATATGAAAATCAACAATTGGTTTTCCACTAATTTAACCACGAACCTGATATACGACAATGATGTAAAAATTGTACAAAAAGACGGGACAGCCGGTCCCCGCGTACAGTTCAAAGAAATCTTAGGAGTAGGATTACAATTTAATTTTTAACAACAATTTATTTTTCAAAAGAAAAAAAGCGAAACACCTCCCACACTGACAATGGCGCCAATGACTTCGGCCCCGGTCACTTTCTGTTTCAAACAAAAGGTAGCCGGCAGCAAAATAATAACCGGAGTCAAAGCCATTAAAGTGGAAGCAATTCCACTTTCGGTATATTGAACAGCCATTAAAGAAAAAGAAACACCCAGAAAAGGCCCGAATACCGTCCCCCAGAAAATAGCCTTCATTGCACGGCCGTCTTTCACTGCCGGGAGTAACATACCCAAACGCCTGCTTAGCCCAAGGATAAGTAGAAAACCAATAATGCCAGTAATGATCCGTATCTGCGAAGCTGCAAAAGGAATCATACGAACGACCTCTTCTTCCTGGGAAACAGCATTGCGGGCATAGTATTCCATTCCCAGCTTGCTGAAAACCAAACCTACTCCCTGCCCCACTCCTCCGCCTATGCCCATCAGTAAACCCTTTAGAGGCAGTTTGATCCGGATTTTTTCCTTGTGCTGCCCTCCCCGGTTAAATACGGATATTGCAATTCCGGATAAAGTGATAGCCATACCTGCAACAGCCAAAGGATGCAAAGACTCGTGCAGGACCAAAGCTCCGCATAAAGCGGCAGAAGGAGGGGCTAAGGTCATCAGCAACTGTCCAAAACGGGAGCCAATCAAAATATATGCATAAAAAAGACAAAAATCTCCGAATACAAAACCGATAAGTCCCGACACAGACAGCCACAACCACGTTTTTCCGTCTGTCCCTACAGGCCAGAAGTGCCCCGTAAAACAATACAACAATATACCGAGCATCAGAAAAGCCAATATCAAGCGCAATAGATTCAAAGCCAAAGCCCCTACACGCTTTCCGGCATACTCAAAACAAAGAGCCGTAACCGCCCAGGAAAAGGCTACCCCTAATGAGATCAGTTCTCCCCAATAAGCCATCTTACACTCAATTCGTTATTTTTCCTTTCAGCCTCTCATTAATCAGATCCCGGAACTCCCAGTAAACTTCTTCTAAAAGCACCATTTTTTCCGTGAAGAAAGCATATATACGCTCCCAATCTTCCCGATTGTATATACTCACTCCTTCCAATTCAAAATAAACAGCACTGACAACATTTTCCTCAATTCCCCGGTAATCTTCTTCCCATTTTAAATCCGGTCCGCACATTTCCGCAATCAACTTCCGGTAGCTTAAAAAAATCTCATAAACTTCGTAACGACGTAAGTCATTTTTGTGGTCGATCTGAAATAAAACCAAAGCTTTTCCGTTATCCGCATAAAATTTTAGTTGCACAGATTTTATCTTCACCCCCGTCAATATCCATTTCCGGTAAATCTTATGCTTCACGCAATATCGTTTTAAACCCTTCCAAAAATCCACACGCCTTTCTTTAGCTTCTTCCTTACCCAACATAATAATCAGTTTATTGAATATAAAAATTGAAAAAGATTACCTTTGCAAAGGTATAAAAAGAAAGAAAAGGAAATGGCGATGTTAAAATTAAAATACAAAGAATGTAACTGGGAGGCAGGTTGTGATGAAGCCGGACGCGGTTGCCTGGCAGGACCGGTATTTGCGGCTGCCGTTATTTTACCCGACAACTTTTACAACGCATTATTAAACGATTCCAAACAGCTCACCCGGAAACAACGGGATCAACTGCGGCCGGTCATCGAACAGCAAGCTGTAGCCTGGGCTGTAGCCAGTATAGATAATCAGGAAATCGATCAGATCAATATTCTGAATGCTTCGATTTTGGCTATGCATAAAGCACTGGACAAACTCCGTCTCCTTCCGCAACATATTATCGTCGACGGCAACCGTTTTAAGGCCTATAAAGATATTCCCCATCTCTGTATCGTCAAAGGGGATGCACAATATATGTCAATTGCAGCAGCTTCCGTATTAGCCAAAACCCACCGGGATGAATATATGGAAAAATTGGATAAGCTCTTCCCGGTATATAACTGGAAACAAAATAAAGGTTACCCGACACAGGAACACCGCGACAAAATTAAACAATGCGGAATAACCGATTTTCACCGAAAAAGTTTTAACTTAGCAGACGCTCAGTTAAAATTAAATTTTGAGGAATAAATCAATTCCCCTTTTCAATTTTCTATTTTAATATGGCTTTTATAAATTCAATCATCAGTATTTTCACCCAAAAACGTTTGGGACAGATCGATAATTTCAAAGCGAACCCTATCGAAATTCAAAGGAATACCCTAAAAGAATTATTACGCACAGCACAGGATACCCAATTCGGGCAACAATACCATTTCCACTCCATCACGACAGCAGAACAATATCGGGAAAGACTCCCGCTCGTTCACTATGAAGATATCAAAGAATTTATCGTTCAGATGATGAATGGTAAACAAAATATTTTATGGCCGGAAGACGTTAAATGGTTTGCCAAATCATCGGGCACTACAGACGCAAAAAGCAAATTTATTCCGGTTTCCCCCTCTTCTCTGGAAAATTGTCACTTCCGGGGAGGTAAAGATGTCATTTCCATTTTCAACCGCCTTTATCCGGAAGCCCAGGTATTCAGTGGCAAAACACTTGCTTTGGGAGGAAGCAGTGAAGTCAATAAGACAAATACCAATTGTCAGTACGGCGACCTCTCTGCTATTCTTATATCGAATACTCCCTTTTGGGCAAATTTCATGAAAACCCCCGATTCTTCTATTATGCTCATGAGCAATTGGGAGGAAAAACTGGAAAAGATTTGTGAAACCACCATCAAAGAAGATGTACGTTGCCTGGCCGGGGTACCCTCCTGGTTTTTAACCCTGATTCATAAAATACTGGAGAAAACCGGAAAAAATAACCTTCACGAAATATGGCCGAACCTCGAATTATTCATTCACGGAGGGATCAGTTTCATTCCCTACCGTCAGCAATACCAGGAGCTTTTGCCTGACCCGAAGATGAAATACATGGAAACGTATAATGCTTCGGAAGGCTTTTTCGGAATACAAGACGACCCCAACGATACTTCCCTGTTATTAATGCTGGATTATGGAGTTTATTACGAATTTATGCCGGTGAGTGAAATGGGAAAAACCAACCCCCGTACGCTTTTATTACCGGAAGTAGAAACAGGTATAAACTATGCACTGATCATTTCTACAAACTGCGGACTCTGGCGTTATATGATCGGAGATACTATCCTGTTTACTTCCCTGAACCCTTATAAATTCAAAATCACCGGACGTACAAAATTATTTATAAACGCTTTTGGAGAAGAACTGATTATCGACAATGCCACCGAAGCATTACGCATTGCCTGCGAGGAGACTCACAGCAGCATATTTGAATATACAGCGGCCCCTATTTTTATGCAGGAAGGCCAGAAAGGTGCACACGAATGGCTAATTGAATTCAAAACTCCTCCCGCTGATCTCGAAATTTTTGCCGGAATTCTGGACAGAGAATTACAAAAATTAAATTCTGACTATGAGGCGAAACGCCTCTTATCCCTTGAAAGACTAAAAATACACCAGGCCCGGCCTAATCTTTTCACCGACTGGCTAAAAGAAAAAGGTAAATTGGGAGGCCAGCATAAAGTGCCCCGTTTATGGAACGACCGGACACATATTGACCAATTACTCGAAATGAATACAAAATAATTTGTTATCTAATTTTTCAATTCCTATGAATATAAAATTAATAAGTCCGGTCTCGTGGAAAGATTATGAGCTGATCGATAGTGGTAACTTTGAAAAATTAGAACGTTTCGGCTCTTATTTCATTGCCCGCCCTGAACCTCAGGCCCTGTGGAATAAATCGCTTTCTGAAGCGGAATGGGTAAAACGTGCTGATGCTTATTTCCGAAAAGACACACGCAGCGAAGAAAGAGGGGAATGGATATGTAAACCCCGTATGCCTCAGCAATGGTTTGTCACCTATCAATACCAGAATATGAAACTGCGTATGCGCCTTGGCCTGACGTCTTTTAAACACGTAGGCCTGTTTCCGGAACAAGCTGAAAACTGGAATTTTATTTATTCTCAAATTCAGCATATGCCGAGCGGGACAAAAGTACTCAATCTCTTTGCATATACGGGAGGGGCTACTCTGGCAGCCCGAAGTGCAGGCGCTGAAGTAACCCACGTCGATTCCGTTAAACCCGTCGTCAGCTGGTCCCGTGAAAACATGGAAGCCTCCGGACTCAGCGATGTCCGGTGGATCGTAGACGATGCCCTTAAATTCGCCCGCAGGGAAGTAAAACGTGGGAAAAAATACAATGGGATTATACTGGACCCGCCGGCTTATGGGCGAGGCCCCGAAGGCGAAAAATGGATTCTGGAAGAAAACATTAATGAACTGTTGTCGCTCTGTAAACAGCTATTAACTCCGGAACAAAGTTTCCTGGTCTTAAACCTTTATTCTATGGGTTTATCTGCTCTTTTAGCCCGTACTGCCGTACAACAACTTACCGGCATAGGGCAGGGAGAACAATTCGGAGAATTATATTTTAATGATTCTTTTGGCAAGGCCCTTCCCCTAGGGGTTTATTACCGCTTTTGGAGATAACAAAACCAAAGGAACGATCCGAATCCGGATCGTTTCCCGGTCTTCTGTTCTTTACTTTGAAAACAGCAATTCCCTATATTTCGGCAATGGCCAGATTTCGTCGTCTACAAGCAATTCCAACTTATCGATATGGTAACGGATTTTCTCCAAATAAGGCCGTACGGTAAGGGAAT
>JAEXFF010000115.1 GCA_023400335.1 Bacteroidota bacterium | reverse complement strand
CTGTTTGAATTGAGTCAAAATCACGACCAAAGTTAAACCCAGTAATATCAACATATCAATCACCCGCTCGGTTACTACAGTTCCCAGCAGTTTTGCAAAAGGAACCCCTTCGTATTTACTAACGACTCCGCAACGGGTAAATTCTCCCATACGGGGTAAAGCGATATTAGCAAAATAACCGATCATCACTCCCATAAAGCTGTTTGCTAAACGAATCCGGTACCCCATAGAAGCAGTCAGTAACTGCCACCTCAAAGCCCGGCAAACATGACTCACCAACCCCATAGCAATAGCAACCCAAATCCAGGTATAATCGACATCTTCCTTCAGCACCTTTACCAGATCATTCCAGTTCTGATCCCGGTAAACCAACCAAAACAAAAAAGAAG
This sequence comes from Bacteroidota bacterium, assembly GCA_023400335.1. Classification (GTDB taxonomy): domain Bacteria; phylum Bacteroidota; class Bacteroidia; order Bacteroidales; family Marinifilaceae; genus Culturomica. Next base: position 8,332 of record JAEXFF010000115.1, on the reverse strand, counting down.
TTACTCCCAGAAAAAGAAAAAACTTTACAATTCTTTTGTAAACAAGAGGCATAAATACTGGTTTTTATTCAGAAAAACTCTCTGCTGCAAAGTGTCACTACCGATTTTCTCTGCTTTCCGGAACAACCCGGAACATACTTTTTCTAACGCAAAAGTATATAAATTAATTGAGCGGCTTCACAATTTTCGACCTATTTTATGTACTTTTGTCCCATGAGCATCGTAAAAGCAAAAAAAAGCCTGGGCCAACATTTCCTCAAAGATCAAAATATTGCCCGTAAGATAACAGACAGTTTATTGCCGGTTACTCCCGATGTACTGGAAATAGGTCCCGGTATGGGAGTGCTGACCCGCCACCTGCTGGAACAGGGAAATTTTTCCGTAAAAGCGATTGATATCGATCGGGAATCCATAGATTACCTGCACGGGGAATTACCCCAGTACCGCGACAGAATCATCTTCGGAGATTTTTTGAAAGCCAATCTGACGGAATGGTATACCGCTCCTTTCTCGGTAATCGGAAATTTACCCTACAATATATCTTCCCAGATTTTTTTCCGTATTATTGAAAATCGCCAACTGGTCAGGCAAGCCGTTTGCATGATACAAAAAGAAGTAGCGGAAAGAATTACAGCTGCTCACGGAAATAAAACGTATGGAATACTGAGTGTCTTTTTGCAGACCTTTTACCATATTGAATACCTGTTTACAGTAAGTGAAAAAGTTTTCGATCCGCCTCCCAAAGTAAAATCGGCTGTCATCCGGCTGACCCGTAATTCCAGGGAAAGTCTGGAATGCGATGAAAATTTATTCTTCCGGATTGTAAAAACCGGATTCAATCAGAGGCGGAAAACACTGCGGAATTCTCTGCGGCAAATCCTCCCCCCTGAGTTTGTATCAGACGATCTGAATTTACGTCCGGAACAACTGAGCGTAACGGATTTTATCCGGCTGACCCAGGAAATAGAAAAATACCAGCAAAAAACGCAATTTTAAACCTTAATTGTTCTTTATATGCATCAGTTTGAATTAACCCATGAATTTTTAAGTCGGCTGGAAGAATTAATAGACGCCGGCAACAAGGAACAGGTAAAGGAAATGTTGCAGAACCTGCATCCGGCAGATGTTGCTGAAATTCTGGAAGAACTCAATAATGAAAGGGCCCAGTTCGTATTTCTTTTACTGGATAACGAAAAAGGAAGCGACGTGCTGGCCGAAATTGATGAAGAAGAACGAAACCGCTTTCTGGCTTCCTTTCCGCCGGAAACCATTGCCAAACGCTTCATCGACAATATGGAGTCGGACGACGCTGCTGATATTGTAGGAAGCCTTTCCGACGAACAACAGCATGAAGTATTGTCCCATATGGACGACCTGGAACAGGCGGGAGATATTGTCGACCTTTTGCATTACGACGAAGATACTGCCGGAGGTTTAATGGCTAAGGAACTGGTTGTCGTAAACGAAAACTGGACCGTTTTGACTTGCCTGAGAGAACTGAGCCGTCAGGCAGAAAATATTGATGAAATTTACAATGTCTATGTAGTGGACGACGATAACAAGCTCAAAGGACGACTTTCTTTGAAAAAAATGATCCTCTCTCCTACTTCTGCCAAAATCAGTAACCTGTACTACGAGGATATCATCTCTGTCAAAACAGACGAACCCGCAGAATCCGTTGCACGTATTATGCAGAAATACGACCTGGTAGCCATTCCTGTCGTCGATTCCCTCGGACGGCTGGTCGGGCGAATTACAATCGACGACGTCGTAGATGTCATCCGGGAAGAAGCCGAAAAAGACTATCAGATGATGTCCGGTATTACCCAGGATGTGGAAACGTCCGACAGTATCTGGTCGCAGACCAAAGCCCGGCTCCCCTGGCTGATTATTGCCCTTTTCGGAGGTATGGTCTCTGCCTATATGATCTCCCGCTATGAAGCCGAAATTGCCCTGTTTCCGGTGACAGCCATGTTTATTCCCGTTATCACTGCGATGGGGGGAAACGTAGGCATACAATCTTCTGCCATCGTCGTCCAGGGACTGGCTTCCCATTCATTAAGCCTGAAAAACGGATTTCAAAATATACTGAAAGAAATCGGAGGGGCTTTGATTAATGCGACTATTTGTTCTTCCATTATCTTTGTACTCACCTTGTTTTTCGACCTCAATTCTCTGGCTATGCCTATTACTGTAACCCTCTCCCTTTTTATTGTGATCCTGTTTGCCTCCGTTTTCGGGACAGCCTTTCCATTACTACTCAATAAAATGCATATTGACCCGGCTCTGGCAACAGGCCCCTTCATTACATTGACAAACGACATCATCGGCCTCAATATTTATTTGCTTACGGGAAATGCTATTTTATCCTGTTTTTAAAAATAAAATATTCCCCAAACAGGACAATAGAGGTAATACCGGAGCAGATGGATAATAATACCCTAAATGTACGCCTGGAAAATTAAAAAAACGGACAGGGCAGTAAAATCCTTTTCCGTAAATGGAAAAGCCCAAACACAGAAAAGCGCTGAATACAGTCCTTCTTTCTTATTTATTCACTATATTCGCTAGTCAAGCAATCAATTTATGGAATATACTGAAATATCTCCTTCAACTGAAATATCCCCCTTTGTAAAATGCTTCTGGGAATATGAAAACAAAGACAATGATATTCAGCATACCATTTTTCCCAACGGATACTTTGAACTTTTTACGGTATTTGAGCAGGGAAAATTGATTTCTGTTTTTTTATCCGGATTGAGAACAAAGCCTTTTGACGTCCACATTCCCAAAGGAATTGCTGTTTCAGCCATACGTTTTATGCTTTCAGCTTCCGAATATATCTTTAACCGGGAAATCGGTTCTGTTTTAGATACAATCTTACCCTTAACAACTGATTTTTGGAATTTTAAAAAAATAGAATCGTTATCGTTCAGAGAGAGAACCCTCACAATTGACAGGGAATTAGCTGTTCTCATCAGGGGAAAAGAGATTTCTCCGGAGAAATTATCCTTACTAAATACGGTATATATCCCTGATTTAAGTGTGAAAGCTGTCGCTGATCTTACTCAATGGAGCAGCAGGCGGATAAACAGGTATTTTAACAGACAATTCGGAATCCCCTTAAAAACGTTCCTGAGTATAATCCGGTTGAGAAGCTCCTTTGAATCTGTAAAGAATGGTAATTTATATCCGGAATTAAATTATTACGATCAATCCCATTATATAAAAGAGGTAAAAAAATTTACGGGAGAATCTCCTAAAAAACTGCTGAAAAATGAAAATGACCGTTTTTTACAATTTTCTGTCAAGAAGAAGCCATAGTTTTGTCAGGAATTCAAACGAATAATAAAATGAGAACGTTAGGTTATATTTCAAGGAAATGGTGGTTTTTCTTGCTTTTATTGGTTTCACAATTCTTACTGATCCCTTATGCAAGCAGGAATTTTCAAATGGAAAATATCAACGATATCATTTCCACTACCCTTCAAAATTCATTCCAAATGACAATCAGTCATTACAGCGTGTATTTCCAGGCTTTATCCCTTTCCCTGTTTATCCTACTGGTTATTTTAAAAAATAAGATGAAACTTGTCTTCAATATTTATGTTGCCGTCAGTTATGCCTTTTTTACTTTTATTCAAAATATAGCTGTAACGGAAAAATACGGACTCAGTACGGTTACCGTAAATGTCGTCCTGTTTCTTTTGGTTGCCTATGTCTGGATATCGGAAATATTTCAAGCAAAAAACGACTATTCATTTTCAAATTGGAAATGGAAATACAGCTGGATGATACTTTTCTCCTTATTTGCTTACCTATGTCCGCTCTCCCCGGATGGACTGGATTTTAGCCCTTTGCATTTTTTCCGAAGCAACTCGGCAACTGCTTTCTGTCTGACAACACCCTTGTTTTTAACAATCATGACCCTGAATTTACCTAAAATAAATTGTATTACCTACCGGATCACAGCTATTATCGGAGTTATTATGGGACTTTATAATATGCTTTCCTTTCTCAATCCTTACACTGTATTCTTAGGAATCCTGCATATACCTCTCCTCACAATTTCGCTTTATTGTACCCTATTGAGCTATAGAATCACTCAACGGCCCGAGAACATTTCGGAATAACTATTCTCCTGGCCCGTTCCTGTCCATTAAAAATGGGCTTTTCTCTACCGAGCGGTTTATTTACGGAATAATAATAGGGGAATAGTCTACAAATCCCTGAATCAGGCAGGGTTATCTCTTTTTTATTCGGGAAAATAGTCGTGATTAAAATTGAAAAGACAGGCTTTTTATTCGCATTCCGGACAACGGTTTCAAAGGGTTTTACAGTGCATAATTATTTTTGTCGTTTGCATAATTATAAGGTGTAATTATAAGGTTATTAGTGTATTATACATTAATTTTGCCGTATTGATTTGAAAAGACAATATAAAATAATTATATGGAAAAAGTAATTGAAGTTAATGTTCAATCGGAAATCGGAAAGTTAAACGGAGTGATTATTCATACTCCAGGCGAAGAGGTGGAAAATATGACACCGGAAAATGCCGAGAGAGCCCTATATAGTGATATAATCAACCTTTCTATTGCCAGAGAGGAATATAAACAAATCAAAGGAGTTTTGTCGAAACTGACCAGGACGTTTGAAGTAAAGGATTTACTTTGTAATATTCTGAAGGACGAAAATGTAAAAGCGGAAGTCCTCAACCGGATTGAAAAAATAGAACCTTTTATCGGGGAAGAAGCCCCGAAAGGAAGTCTGAAAGAACAGTTGATGGATGAAAACGCAGGAAATCTGTCCCGCATGCTCATTGAAGGGGTAGAAATGGTAAAGGATAATCTCACGAAGTATCTGAGCAAAGACTGGTTTGCTATGCGGCCGATGCATAATTTACTCTTTACCCGGGACGCCTCTATGAGTATCAATAACGAAGTTTTGATCGGCCGTATGGCCAATGCTATCCGCGACCGGGAATCAGTAGTCATGCGTTCGATTTTCGATTTTACTCCGGAATTTAAAACCTCTACTCTTTCGATTCCTTCCACACCGGGAGCAACTTCCCGTATACGGACTATAGAAGGAGGAGACGTACTGGTAGCCAGGGAAGATATACTGGTGATCGGTAACGGAGCCCGTACGAGTACTCAGGCTATCGATGCACTGATGTACGAATTTATTCACCGTAAGAGTGAAAAAATACAACATATTATTGTGCAGCAATTGCCTCATAATCCGGAATCCTTTATTCATCTGGATATGGTGTTTACCCTGCTGGACCGGGATAAATGTATGGTCTTCGAACCCCTGATTATGAATCCCGGAAATTATCAAACGGTACATATCAAAATTCAAAACGGGAAATTGCTCAGTATACGGAGTGAAAAGAATTTATTGAGTGCTTTGAAAAAACTGGGGATGGACCTGGAACCTGTTTTATGCGGAGGAAATGACGAGTGGAATCAGGAACGGGAACAATGGCATAGCGGAGCCAACTTTTTCTGCGTTGGTCCCGGACAAGTACTGGGTTATGCCCGGAACAACTATACCATGGAAGCCATGAACAATGCCGGTTTTGAAATTCTCAAAGCAAACGACATTATAGACGGTACAACCGACATTTCTCAATATCAGAAATATGTCATCACTATAGACGGCTCAGAACTTCCCCGGGGAGGTGGCGGAGCCCGTTGCATGACAATGCCGATTAACCGGACAAATATTGAGTGGTAAAATAGTGTTGAACTTCAGGATTTACTTTAATTTTGCAGCCATAAATCCAAGCGATGAAAAAATTAAAGTTTTATATCCGTAGTTTTCGTTTAAGAACACTTCCGTTGTCTGTAGCCGGCATTTTCCTAGGTTCTATGCTGGCTGCAGCAGATGGATTTTTTGATCCCTCCGTTTTCTGCCTGGCTCTTCTCACCACTTTATGCCTGCAAATTTTAAGTAATATCTCCAACGATTTGGGAGATGCCCTAAAAGGAACAGATAATGCCGAACGGGTAGGCCCCATACGGGCCCTGCAGGCGGGAGTACTCACCTCCCGCGACTACAGGCGTATGATCTTTATTTTTGCTTTACTCTCTGTGCTTTCCGGAGGGATATTGGTATTTATCGCTTTCCGCTCATTGGAGTATAAAAGCATCCTCATGCTGGTAGCAGGAGGGGCAGCCATTATAGCCGCCCTGAAATATACAATGGGAAAAAATCCATACGGTTACCGGGGACTAGGAGATTTGTTTGTATTTTTATTCTTCGGTCTTCTGAGTACGCTAGGAGCTTATTTTTTAATGCGGCATTCTATCAGAGGGACATTGTTATTACCGGCTATTTCCCTGGGATTCCTGACAACAGCCGTATTAAATGTCAATAACATCCGGGACAGGGAGAATGATGCCCGTTGCGGTAAAAATACAATCCCTGTAAAGATAGGGGGAAAAAAAGCCCGGATTTACCATTTCCTACTTATCAGCGGCGCTTTTATCGGTATGACCCTATACGCCCTCCTGTGCTCCAACGGAATATGGGGCTTTTTATTTTTCCTCCCGCTTCCCCTTTTTATCGTACATCTGCATAAAATGTTTACCTTATCCGGAAAGCAGCTGGACCCCCAACTCAGATTTTTATCCGTAAGTACTTTGCTATTCGCCATCCTCTCGGGACTGGGACAAATGATATAAAAATAAAATGCAGCGTTATATAAAAGAGAAAAGGAAGGGTCCTTTGTTTAATTTTAAAATTCTCACTTTTCCGAATCCCTTCCTTTTAAAGAAGTAATTATTTGTAAGCCGTGTATAAACTGGCTATACCGAAAGTCAATTTTTTTTGAGCAGCCTGCTGAAATCCGCAACGGGATAAAATCTGTAAAAATTCGTTCCCTTGAGGGAAACGGGAAACCGATTCCGGTAGATAAGTATAAGCCCCTTTATTCCCGGAAACCCAACCGCCGAGAACAGGTAAAATACGCCTGAAATAAAAACGATACAATTGCTTCATGGGGAAATGTTCAGGCATCGAAAATTCCAGAATAATGACTTTCCCTCCCTTTTTTAATACCCTGTACATCTCTTTTAATCCCTCTTCCAAATGCTCAAAATTCCGGACACCGAAAGCAACCGTCACTGCATCAAAACCTCCATCGGGGAACTCCATCCGCTCACTGTCACCGTATTGCAAAGCAATTTTCTCCTGCAGCCCCAGATTCATTACCTTCTGACGCCCGATTTCCAGCATTTTTTCCGAAATATCAATCCCTACAACCTGTCGTACCCCAGCCCTTACAGCTGTTATCGAAAAGTCACCTGTTCCGCAGGCTACATCCAATAACCGCCCTTTCTCTTTCTCTGCAATGTGTTTTATAGCCACACGCCTCCACCTCTTATCTATATTCATAGATAAAAAGTGATTCAACCGATCGTAACTCGGAGCAATGTCATTAAAAATTCCCTTAACTGCTTCTTTTTTCGCCATGCCTTCACAATTGAGCCCGGGACAGAAACGGAAACAATCCGGTCTCCCTATTGTTCCTATCAATCCGGTAACTTTCCTTCCAGCGCATTTTTCACCACCTTTACCGCTTCCTCCAGTCCCTCTTTAAACTTTTCAAAATCTTCCTTGTATAAGAAGAGCTTATGCTTGGAATAACTGACATTTCCGGCATCATCATATTTTTTCTTACTCTCGGTGATGGTCAGGTAATAATCCTGATTGCGGGTAGCTCTTACGTCCAGGAAATAAGTCCTTTTCCCGGCTTTTACCACTTTTGAATACACTTCTTCCCGATCCTCTGCCGTACCGGAAAGTTCATCATTTTCATATACTCCCATAAATACAGTCCATTAAATTTCATGATTCAAATGTAGAAAAAAGCTAATAAACATATTTGTTTTTTAAGTTTTTTTTTCAGAAAAACCGTTCCGTCCTATTCAGAATAGCTGTATTTTTGTATAAAGAGATTTCTGAAACTTACTTTTATTTTTCAGGAATCACAAGTATTCAGGTAAACTCCAAAAGGAACCGGCAACAAGGGTTAACCGGTCCCTGTCCGGAAAACAGATTTTGAATAATACTCTAAATTGAAAAACAGATGCTTGTTAAAGTTTTTATCATCGTCCTTATCCTGATAGGTTTGGCTCTGGTCGCCCTGAGTGTAGGTATACTGTTGAAAAAAGGAGGACGGTTCCCGGAAATACATATTGGCCGGAACCAACGCCTGAAAGATAAAGGCATCCATTGCGCCAACACAACCGATGCCCTGGAACGCGAAAACTACAAAGCGGTAGAAAATAAATCCAACGAATAAACGATATACCCTGTGAGG
>JAEXFF010000096.1 GCA_023400335.1 Bacteroidota bacterium | reverse complement strand
GTGTATTCTTTTCCGCTTTTTCCGTACGTCCGATTCATCTTCTACGGTCTCTTTCGGTTCGGTATTGTTGTTTTCTTTTACAGGTAAAGCAGGCCGGTTATTCTTTCTGAATTCTTTCCGGTCTCTTTCTTTTTCCTGTTTGCTTTTCTTTGGCGGACGGGTACGTTGATTGATGGAATCCAGATCAATAGAACCCACCACTTTTACATCCTTTACGGTCGGCTGTACAATTTTAAATGTTTTTTCCCTTTCCGTTTCTTTTTTTTCTTCCTGGGCAGGAGGAGGAGTGGGTATTTCTGCCTTCTTTACAGGTACTTCCGGAAGTTTGGGTTGCGGAAGAGGGGCTTGTTTTTCTTCTTCTACTTCCTTTACTTTTTCTTTTTCCTTTATGGGTTGGGGTTGAACCTGAGGTTGTACTTCTTTAACCGGTTTGTTGGGATGATTCAGGTCAATACGGTCAATGACCTTGATATTAATGTTATTTTCCAGTTTAACTTCGTCTTTTACAGAAATAAATTCGTCCTCCTCATTTTTTTCCTGTATGTTTCCCATATCGTCTATCGACACGGTTTCTTTCTTCTTTCTGGTATTTTTTAAATCCACCATAGTGGATTCTTTTTTTACCTCGCTATCAGAAGAAAATTCTTTGGCCACCAGGGCGTAATCTTCTTCAGAGAGTTTGGCGTTTGGGTCAGAAGAGATCTTAATCCCTTTTTGATGCAGGAATTCTACAATGGTAGAAAGTCCTACGTTAAATTCTCTGGCTATTTTACTTAATCTTACTGGCATATAGAGATTTTAATTTTTACAGTTTTTTCTTTCCGGTTTATTCAAATTCTGCTTTTAAGATGCTCAAAACTTCCCGGATCGTTTCAATTTCGAGATCTGTTCTCTTTTCAAGTTCTGTCTCACTTAATTCAAGAACACTTTTTGCCGTATCGCATCCTACCCGTTTTAATTCGTCTATGATCCACGGTTCGATTTCATCTTCGAATTCATCCAGATTTACATCTTCTTCTGTCTCCGATGCAGCGAACTCTCTGTAGACATCAATTTCATACCCTGTTAACTGACTGGCTAACTTGATATTTAAACCGCCTTTGCCAATAGCAAGGGATACTTCTTCGGGATTCAGGTATACGTTTGCCTTTTTATTTTTCTCATCAATTTCAATATTCTTAATCTTAGCCGGATTCAGTGCCCGGGTGATATAGAGCTGAATATTATTGGTATAATTGATGACATCTATATTTTCATTGCGTAATTCCCGGACAATTCCATGAATGCGGGAGCCTTTCATTCCAACGCAAGCTCCTACCGGGTCAATCCGGTCGTCATAGGATTCCACAGCTACTTTTGCCCTTTCTCCGGGAGCCCTTACTACATTTTTAATAGTGATAAGTCCGTCGAAAATTTCAGGTACTTCGTTTTCAAACAATCTTTCCAGAAAAACCGGAGAAGTCCTCGAAAGAATAATATAAGGATTGGCATTTCTCATTTCTACCCGGATGACCACGGCTTTAATGGTATCTCCTTTCTTGAAAAAATCTGTCGGAATCTGTTCCTGTTTCGGAAGTATCAGTTCATTGCCTTCGTCGTCTAATACCAACATTTCCTTTTTCCATACCTGATATACTTCTCCTAAAATAATCTGACCTACCCGGTCTTTATAATTGTTGTAAACATTGTCTTTTTCCAATTCCAGAATCCGGGCGGATAAATTCTGACGTAAAGCCAATACGGAACGCCTTCCGAAATCCTTCAATTTTACTTCATCCGTCACTTCTTCTCCAATTTCGTAATCTGCGTCGATTTTTTTAGCTTCACTTAAAGCAATTTCTGTGTTGGGATTCTGTAAATTATTGTCCTCGACTACGGTTCTGTTTCTCCAGATTTCTAAATCCCCTTTATCAATATTGATGATGATATCAAAGTTTTCGTCCGTGCCATATCTTTTCAAAAGCATATTCCTGAAAATATCTTCCAATACGCTCATCAATGTTGCCCTATCGATATTTTTGAATTCTTTAAATTCAGCAAATGATTCAACTAAATTAATATTTTCCATTTGAACTTTTCAGTTTTATATTTTTACCTAATTTCTTTATCCATCTTAAAAGCTTACAATATCTTTTATTTCCTTAATGTCCTCTGTCTGAATTTGTTTTTTTACTTTTACAGTTTCCTTTTTCTTTTTGCCTTCTATAGAACGCTTTTCTTCACATTCCAGTATAATTTCCGAGGGCGTATAAGATTGCAATATTCCTTCTATACGGGAAGAATCCGTCAATTTTACGCTTACCTTTTTGCCGATGTTCTTTACATATTGGCCCGGCACTTTGAATGGATAACCGATTCCTGCGCTGGATACAGTCAATTCAAAATCTTCTTCTTCCCGGTTTAAACAAGTTTCCAATTCCCGGCTTATACGGCTACAGGTACTGATGTCTACTCCTTGGGGAGAATCAATAAACAGTTCTATCACATTGTTTTTCGAGAGGTGGAGATCTACGAAAAATAAATCCGTTCCTTCCAGTAAATTTTCTACAATATTTTTAATTTCTTCTGCCGTTTTCATGTTTCCTTTCCTTTATGGCTGATGCACACGGGTCCGAATAAGTTCATAAGAAAAGGGGACGCCTTCGTCCCCTCCCTTAGTATTACTAATTCGGTCACAAAGATAATACTAAATATTGAAAAACAAAATATTAACTCCCTAAAAAAGGATTTTTGTGATTCTATTTTTTGAAAAAAGTTCAAAAGTAAGAAAATAGAAACCGGTAGAAACATTTTAAATGGAAAGTGGAACATGATTATTTCTTCTTTTGGAACAGGAAAACAGTTGATTGTTTTTGAATTTTACTTTCTTGAATTTTTCTTGAATTCCTTTTTGCTTCGGAAGAATTTTGGCAGGAGATGGCCTTTTATTAATGATTGTTTTAAGAAGATCGGAAAAAAAGATAAATTATTGAAAAATAATTCATTATAGTTGGAGGGTTCAGATAAAAAAGAAACATATTTGTAATAAACTTATTGAGTTACGAATAAAATTTGTAAGTTTGCCGAAATTTTAATTTTATGGAATTTAAAGCAAAAGATATTGCGGTTTTACTGAATGGTGTTGTGGAAGGAAATCCGGAAGTAACGGTGAATAATGTTTCAAAAATTGAAGAGGGGAAACCGCATACATTGGCTTTTTTAGCTAATCCGAAATACGAACATTTTATATATACGACAGAAGCGTCTGTCGTTTTAGTCAACCGGGATTTTATACCGGTAAAGCCTGTATCTTGTACATTGATTCGGGTGGATTCGGCTTATGACGCGATAGCTGTATTGTTAAAAATGTATGAGAATATGCGTCCGCAGCCGGTTGGAATTGAACAGCCTTCATATATTTCTGAAAACGCCGTTATAGGAGAGAAACCTTATATCGGCGCTTTTGCATATATAGGGAAAAATGTAAAAATCGGAAACAATGTCAGGATTTATCCCCATGTCTATATCGGAGATGGCGTAAGTATCGGGGACAATACGGTTTTATACATGGGAGTAAAGGTCTATTACGGTTGTGTTATCGGTAGAAATTGTACTATTCATGCCGGGAGTGTTATCGGAGCTGACGGATTTGGATTTGCACCTTCGACGGATGGTTACCATAAGATTTCTCAAATTGGAAATGTCGTCATTGAGGATAATGTAGAGATTGGGGCGAACGTGTGTATCGACCGGGCTACGATGGGGTCTACCCGGATTAAGACGGGCGTAAAGCTCGATAACCTGATTCAGATAGCACACAATGTTATTGTCGGGGAAAATACGGTGATTGCTGCGCAAACCGGAATAGCCGGGACGGCGAAAGTCGGCAGTAATTGTATGTTGGGAGGACAAGTCGGAATAGCCGGGCATCTGGAGGTTGGAAATGGAGTGCGGGTAGCAGCGCAGACCGGTATTATCAGTTCTGTAACTGACGGAGTAGTCATTATGGGGGCGCCGGCTTTTGAGGCAGGCAGGTATCAGAAATGTTACGTTCTGTTCAAAAAATTACCTGAATTGTATGGACAACTACGGGAGATGGAAAAAGATATTCAAACATTAAAGTCAAAACAATAATGTCAGTAAAGCAAAATACATTAAAAGCAGCATTTTCTTTAAGGGGAAAAGGTTTGCATACCGGAAGAGAGGTATGTGTTACATTTAAACCGGCTGGGGAAAATTGTGGTTACAGGATCATCAGAACGGATTTGGAGGGGAGACCGGTGATACCAGCCCTAGCAGCCTATGTGCAGTTTGTGGACCGGGCTAGTTGCCTTGAAAAAGAAGGCGTGAAAATTTTCACAATGGAACATGCCATGGCAGCTCTTTATGGTTGTGGAGTAGATAATTGTGATATAGAAGTAGATGGAGAAGAATTTCCCATATTGGACGGAAGTTCCCGTTTTTATGTGGAATCTATTGAAAAGGTGGGCTTGCAGGAGCAGGAGGCAGACCGCCGCTATTTCGAGGTAACTGAAAAGATGGAATTTGCTTGTGAAGCTACTCAAAGTAAGATTACTTTATTGCCGGATTCGACATACAGTATAAATTTGGTGGTAGCTTATGATTCACCTTATCTGTCCATGCAGTATGCTACTTATGATTCTCATACAGATTTTGTAAAGGAGATTGCACCTTGCCGTACCTTTGTTTTTTTACGGGAAGTGGAAGCTCTTTTTGCCAATAATCTGATCAAGGGAGGAGATTTGCAGAATGCTATCGTAATTGTCGATAAAGAAATTTCTGAGGAAGAAGTCAGACGCCTTTCTGCTCAATTCGGGTACGAGGGGATTGAAGTAAAGCAGGGCATACTGAATAATCTGGATTTGTATTTTGATAATGAGCCGGCTCGTCATAAATTGTTGGATGTGATCGGAGATTTGGCTTTGTGTGGACGTTTTATAAAGGGAAAGATTATAGCAGAACGTCCGGGACATAAAGTAAATGCCGCTATGGCGCAGAAAATTTATAAAGCGGTAATGAATGCTGAAAAAGAAGATGCTTATCCGGCAGATGTGGATATTATGGCAGAGCCTTTAATGGATATTAATAAGATCCGTACTTTATTACCGCATCGTCCTCCTTTTCTGTTGATTGATAAAATTTACAAGGTAACTCATAATATGGTGGTAGGGTGTAAAAATGTTACCATGAATGAACCTTTTTTTGTCGGACATTTCCCGGAGGAACCGGTTATGCCTGGGGTACTTATCGTCGAAGCGATGTCTCAGTGCGGAGGCATTCTGGTATTGAATCAGGTGCCCGATCCTGAAAATTATTCTACTTATTTTATGAAAATAGACGGAGTTAAATTCCGGAAAAAAGTGGTACCCGGAGATACTCTTGTATTTAAATTAATCACATTGGCACCGGTAAAACGGGGAATTGTGACTATGAAAGGATATGCTTATGTGGGGAGAAAATTGGTTTGTGAAGGAGAATTTATGGCTCAGGTCGCAAAAACCAAGAACTAATATTATATTTGCAGGCTAAAGTAATAAATAGCAGACTAAATAGTAATCATTAAATAATAAACGAATGAAACAACCGTTAGCTTACGTTCATCCGGAAGCTCAGATTGCAGACAATGTGGTGATTGAACCTTTTGTGACTATAGATAAGAATGTTGTAATCGAAGAGGGTACACGTATCGGTTCGAATGTTACAATTCTGGAAGGAGCCCATATCGGTAAGAATTGTAAAATATTTCCGGGAGCTGTGATCGCAGCTGTCCCCCAAGATTTAAAATTCAGAGGAGAAAAATCCATTGTACGTATAGGTGATAACACCACTATCAGGGAATGTGTGACCGTGAACCGGGGTACTGCTGCCAAAGGTATTACCCAGGTTGGGAATAATTGCCTGATTATGGCTTATGCACATATTGCTCATGATTGTACTATAGGCGATAATTGTATTATTACAAATGCCTGTCAATTGGCAGGGGAGGTGGTCATAGACGAATACGCTATTTTGGGAGGAATGACAGCTGTACATCAGTTTGTCCATATCGGGAAGCATGTTATGATACAGGGAGGATCGCTTATTGGAAAAGATGTGCCGCCTTATGTCAAAGCCGGACGTCTGCCTTTGTCGTATGCCGGCGTTAACTCTATCGGATTGCGCCGCCGGGAATTTACAAATGAAAAAATCAATGAAATTCAGGATATTTACCGTATTCTTTATCAATCCGGTCTGAATAATTCCGATGCTGTAGAGAGAATTGAAGCGGAGATGCCTGCTTCTAAAGAAAGGGATGAAATCATCATGTTTGTACGAAATAGCAAACGGGGAATTATGAAAGGATATCTCGGATAGAAAAAAAAGCATTTACAAAAACGTCAGAATGGAAATTCTGACGTTTTTTTATGTTTAAATATTCAAGTGCTTAAATGTTTATTTGTTCAGGAGTTTAAACGGGTAGAGATTTCAGTATTTAAAGGCAAAAATGTAAAAAGATCCGGGTGTTTGGAGGGATGGAGGAGGAGATAATATTTTGTGACGGATTGTCGGTCATCCTATCGGCCTGCTGATTCACGAATGCGGTTTGGTCTGGAAGACTATCCTGAATTTTGGAAGTTGAAAATAAATCTTTTTTCATTTTTGTTCCGCCAGAAAAACTTTCTCTCCTTGATTTTTTTTACTTTTCTACTTTTCCACATTTAAACAATTTTGCCTTTTCACTTTTTCATACTTGAATAATTAAACATTTTTACATTTAAACCTAAAAAAGGCATCTGTTTCCAGACGCCTTTTTTAATATTTCAGCCGAAACTGTTTGAAGATTATAATTTCGGACCTGCCTCAACCAATGCTTTACCAATTTCGTTGCCTTCGAACTTCTTGAAGTTTTTGATAAAACGTTCTGAAAGATCTTTGGCTTTTTCTTCCCATTTGCAAGCACATTCGTAGGTGTCGCGAGGATCCAATATTTTCGGATCAACACCCGGAAGTTCTGTCGGTACGAGGAAGTTAAAATAAGGAATGGTTTTGGTCGGTGCTTTATCAATGGAACCGTTCAATATGGCGTCGATAATACCACGGGTATCTTTGATAGAGATACGTTTACCGCTACCGTTCCAGCCTGTATTTACCAGGTAAGCTTTGGCTCCGGATTTTTCCATTTTCTTTACCAGTTCTTCTGCATATTTGGTCGGATGCAATGACAAGAATGCTGCACCGAAACAAGCAGAGAAGGTAGGAGTCGGTTCTGTAATACCGCGTTCAGTACCTGCCAGTTTAGCTGTAAATCCGGACAGGAAGTAATATTTCGTCTGTTCAGAAGTCAGGATAGATACAGGAGGCAATACACCGAAAGCATCAGCAGACAGGAAAATTACCTGTTGAGCAGCCGGACCTTTGGAAACCGGTTTTACGATATTTTTGATGTGGTAGATCGGGTAAGAAACACGGGTATTTTCAGTAACGGATTTATCATTGAAATCGATCTTACCGTTTGCATTTACAGTTACATTTTCCAGCAATGCGTCCCGCTTGATTG
Organism: Bacteroidota bacterium; assembly: GCA_023400335.1. Classification (GTDB taxonomy): domain Bacteria; phylum Bacteroidota; class Bacteroidia; order Bacteroidales; family Marinifilaceae; genus Culturomica. The sequence goes on along the minus strand of JAEXFF010000096.1, from coordinate 814 downwards.
CGTTGTAAATATCCGGTTCAGCTTCTTTACTCAAATTGATAACTTTAGCATAGCAACCGCCTTCGTAGTTAAATACTCCTTCGTCATCCCAGCCGTGTTCGTCATCACCGATCAGCAGCCGTTTCGGGTCTGTGGACAATGTCGTTTTACCAGTGCCGGACAAACCGAAGAAAATAGCTGTATTCTTGCCTTCCATATCGGTATTCGCTGAACAGTGCATAGAAGCAATCCCTTTTAACGGATTCAGGTAATTCATAATAGAGAAGATACCTTTCTTCATTTCCCCTCCATACCAGGTATTCAGGATAACCTGTTCTTTTGTCTTCAGGTTGAATACGGTTGCCGTTTCTGAATTCAGACCCAATTCTTTGAAGTTTTCCACTTTTGCTTTAGCTGCGTTGAAGGAAACAAAATCCGGTTCACCATAGTTTTCCAGTTCTTCAGCTGTCGGACGGATAAACATATTGGTTACGAAATGAGCCTGCCAGGCTACTTCCATGATAAAACGTACTTTCAGACGGGTATTTTCATTTGCTCCGCAGAATGTATCAACTACGTATAATTTTTTATTGGAAAGTTGCTTTACAGCCAGATCTTTCAATACGGACCAAGTCGCTTCAGAAGTCGGTTTGTTGTCATTTTTGTATTCTTCGGAAGTCCACCATACAGAGTCTTCACTGGCTTCATTCTTAACGAAGAATTTATCTTTAGGAGAACGTCCGGTGTAAATTCCGGTCATTACATTGACAGCTCCTAATTCTGTTACTTGTCCTTTTTCGTAACCCGTCAACGAAGGATCGGTTTCGGCTTTGAA
>JAEXFF010000095.1 GCA_023400335.1 Bacteroidota bacterium | reverse complement strand
TACAGAGGTAAGGATGTTCGAATATGTAAACGTAAAATTGTTTAAATGTCCAGGTGATTAATGGCACTTCCTGACTGATTAAGACCTGTCTGCCGGCTTGCTGATGAACGAGCCTAAAGTTCTGATTAAGGGGAAAAACAGTTCAGAATCTTTATATAAGCGGTTAGTAAAGTATTTTTTTATTCGAATATGACAAAATAATTGTACTGTCGTTTAGTTCAAAAAACGGAACATTTATACATTTTTACTCTGTTTCAATATACAATTCCCCTTCCTCTTTCTTTTTCCCTTCTACGATTATGACGATCTCTCCTTTGACTCCTTTTTCGGTATAATAATCGATTAATTCTTGCAGACTTCCTCTTTTGAATTCTTCGAATAGTTTGGAAATTTCGCGGGCAACGCAGGCCTGACGGTCGGGACCGAAAATTTCGCTCATTTGTTGAAGGGCTTTTACCAGCCGGTAGGGGGATTCATAAAAAATCAGGGTCCGGCTTTCTTCGCTCAAGGCTGTCAACCGTTTGAGGCGGCCTTTTTTCTGCGGTAAAAAACCTTCAAAACAAAAACGGTCACAGGGAAATCCAGAATTTACCAAAGCGGGTACAAAAGCAGTTGCTCCCGGCAAACATTCTGTTTCTAGTCCGTGTTCAATACAGGTTTTGGTCAGCAGGAAGCCGGGGTCGGAAATGCCGGGTGTACCGGCATCGCTGACGAGTGCAATATCTTCGCCTTTGGAAAGGCGTTCGGCAATCTTTTCTACCTGTTGGTGCTCGTTGAACTTATGGTGGGATTGCAGGGGCGTCTGGATTTCGTAATGTTTTAATAAATTAGCAGTCGTGCGGGTATCCTCAGCCAGGACCAGACTTACTTCTTTTAAAATACGTAACGCCCGGAGTGTAATGTCTTCCAGATTACCTACAGGGGTCGGAATCAAATATAATTTTCCCATTTTAATTTTTTTGGATACTTCCTTTGCTGTTTTAGAATTTTCCAAAGATAACCTATTTATCTTTAATCTTAAAATAATGTACGGGTTTATTCGAATAAATGATTTATTGTCAGTGTTTTGCTATGACAGATGATTGTGTATTGAAAAAAAATTAGCATTTTTTTGGAGTGAAATAAAAATGTCGTATATTTGCATCCGCTAAAGCAAAATAATGGTCCGTTCGTATAGGGGTTAGTACGCAAGATTTTCATTCTTGTAACACGGGTTCGATTCCCGTACGGACTACTGTAAAAAAGGATTTATGGTCCGTTCGTATAGGGGTTAGTACGCAAGATTTTCATTCTTGTAACACGAGTTCGATTCTCGTACGGACTACGCAAAAGAAGTTGAATTTTATATTTGTAGCGATGGCAAATCATCAATCATCAGAAAAAAGAATAAGACAAACAGAAACGAGAAATGCTAGAAATCGTTATTATGCAAAAACGGCACGGAATGCTGTGAAAAAGTTGCGTAATACTACAGATAAAGCTGTAGCTGTTGAATTATTACCTAAAGTTTCGTCTATGTTGGATAAATTGGCGAAGAAAAATGTAATTCACGATAACAAAGCAGCTAATCTGAAGTCCAAACTGGCTTTGCACGTCAATAAATTGTAATTGATCTTTACATTCATATCAGAAGAGAGTGTCAGAGACGACACTCTCTAATTCTTTTTTAAGACTTTTCATCGTTTATTCAGTATTTGTTTTTCTGAAACCGAAAACAGACACTACCTCTTTTTTATTTTGTAAAAAAATCGTAACTTATTAGTTCAAAATTTTCGGTGTTATGGAAAGACTGTATCTTCCTATAAAAGCGTGGGCTGACGACGACCAGCCCCGGGAAAAACTTTTAAAAAAGGGGGTAGCTGCATTATCTACGAATGAACTATTAGCTCTTATTTTACGTTCCGGCAAACCGGGGGAATCTGCTTTGGATTTAGCCCGGCGTATTTTATCGGATTGTGGGTATGATCTCAATGTTTTAGCTCGCTTGGGTATGCGGGAATTGATGAAAAAATACAAGGGAATGGGTTTAGCCAAGGCTGCCGGAGTGATTGCGGCGATAGAAATTAGCCGGAGGCGGCCTTTGGAAACGGAAAAACCGGTTAATTCCATACATTCCAGTATAGATGCTTACCGGTATATTGCTCCGACCCTGAAAGATTTGGATCATGAAGAATTCTGGGTTATTTACCTGAATCGTTCCAATCGGGTGATTGATCGTGAAAAAATTTCTTCCGGAGGAATGGCGGGGACGGTTATTGATATCCGGATTCTTTTCCGGAAAGCATTGGAAGTCAAGGCTTGTGCCATAATTGTAGCTCATAATCATCCGAGTGGTGCCTTATGGCCGAGTGAACAGGACAAACAAGTGACAGAAAAGATTCAGGAGGCTGGGGAAATCGTAGATATTTTATTGCACGACCATTTAATTATCGGTGGAGGTTCCTATTTTAGTTTTGTGGACGATGAAATTATAGACAGAACTGTAAAAAAAGCAAAAAAGCTTTAATCCTGTCGTAAAAAGATGTCAGATTGACAACGACAAACTGACATCTTTTGTAATGGCAAAGTTTTTGCTTAATTTTGTTACGTTAAATGGAAAATAAACATTAAAAATATAAGACATGGCAGAAAAAGAGAAGGCGATGAAAGCAGAAGAAAAAGCGAAAGCCGAGAAGCAGAAAAAAGAAATTCAGCCGGAAGAACCTGAAGAAAAAGAAAATCCGGAAGCGGCAGAAGAACAAGTGGTGCAACCGGATGTAGTAAAAGATCTGGAACAGAAATTGGCTGTAGTGAATGACAAGTATTTGCGTCTGTCTGCTGAGTTTGATAATTACCGGAAACGTACGTTGAAAGAAAAGATGGAACTGACAAAAAATGCCGGAGAGCAGGTTCTGACAGGTATTTTGCCGGTAGTAGACAATTTTGAACGGGCTTTAGCCAGTATGGAGAAATCCGATGACATTAATGCTATCCGGGAAGGGGTAAAATTGATTTATAATGGTTTTAAAGAATTTCTGGCTCATAATGGAGTGAAAGAAATAGATTGTGTCAACAATACATTTGATACGGATGAACATGAAGCGGTGACAAAAATTCCGGCTCCTTCGGAAGATCTGAAAGGGAAAGTTGTGGATTGTGTCCAGAAAGGGTATAAGTTGAATGATAAGGTAATACGTTTTGCAAAAGTAGTGGTTGGAGAATAGCAGGATAAAAACTCTGGTCGTAACGGAGCAGTAATGTGTGTAGCGAATAATAACAATTCAGATTCCGGTGGGAGGTGTTCCGGCCGGAATCCGGAATATAAATTAGGATAATGGCAGAAAAAAGAGATTACTATGAAGTGCTAGGTGTATCGAGGAATGCTGAGGCTGCAGAGATAAAGAAAGCATATCGGAAACTGGCTATACAATATCATCCGGACAAAAATCCGGGCAATAAGGAAGCTGAGGAGAAGTTTAAAGAAGCAGCGGAAGCTTACGATGTACTGAGTAACGAAGAAAAAAGGAGGAGATACGATCAGTTCGGACATGCCGGTTTAGGCGGTGGTGCTGAAGGATTTGGAGGAGGAATGAGCATGGATGATATATTTGCTCATTTCGGTGATATTTTCGGTAGTTTCAGTGGGTTTGGCGGATTTGGAGGAGGAGGACGCCGTGCACGCAGAGTGAACCGGGGATCTAACCTGAGGGTGAAAGTCAAGCTGACGCTGGAAGAAATTGCAACAGGAGTAGAGAAGAAAATCAAGGTAAAAAAGTATGTTGCCTGTGAACATTGCCATGGTACAGGAGCTAAGGACGGTTCTTCTTATTCTACTTGTTCTGCCTGTAAAGGAAGCGGGCAGGTAACCCGTATACAAAACACTATATTGGGACAAATGCAGACGACTTCGACTTGTCCGGCTTGCGAAGGAGAAGGGAAGATCATCAATGAGAAATGTTCTTATTGCAATGGAGAAGGTGTGGAGTTGTCTGAGGAAGTGATTACGCTGAATATTCCGGCCGGAGTAGCCGAGGGCATGCAATTATCATTGAGTGGTAAAGGGAATGCAGCTCGGCGGGGAGGCGTTAACGGGGATTTGATTGTCTTGGTGGAAGAACAGGAACATCCTGAGTTGGTACGGGATGGGAACGACCTGCTTTACAACGTATTTGTCAGCTTCCCGGAAGCCGTTTTAGGAGATTCAGCCGAAATTCCCACTTTGGAGGGGAAAGTAAAGGTAAAAGTGGAACCGGGTACACAGCCCGGAAAAATTCTCCGGTTAAGGGGAAAAGGGTTGCCTGACGTAAATGGTTACGGAAAAGGAGATTTATTGGTGAAAGTAAATGTATGGATACCTAAAAGTTTATCCAAAGAAGATAAGAAAGTTGTTGAGAAGTTGAAGGATTACGATGTATTCAAACCGGGAAAATCTGACAACAAGACAGGTTTTTTCAAGAAGATGAAAGATTTTTTTGAACAATAAATAGAATATCGTGATTACTCTCACTCAATTGGAATATATTGTGGCTGTTGACGACTGCCGTCATTTTGCAACAGCTGCAGAAAAATGCTTTGTGACGCAGCCTACTTTAAGTATGCAGATAAAAAAGCTGGAGGAGGATCTGGGAGTAATCATTTTCGACCGTACCCGTCAACCGGTAGTGCCGACTGATATTGGAAACAGGATTATCACACAGGCCCGGATTGTATTGGCATCTGCGAGTCGCATAAAAGAAATTATCGTAGAAGATAAACAGGAGATCGAGGGCAGCTTGAAGATCGGAATTATACCTACATTGGCTCCTTATTTATTGCCGATATTTATCGGGGATTATATTCGTAAGTATCCTGCTGTCAAAATAGAAGTAGAAGAGATGGTATCGGAAGATATCATCCGTAATCTGAAGCAGGATGCTATCGATGTGGGAATTTTTGTAACTCCTTACGGGGACGAAAAAATTGTAGAACAACCTGTGTTCTATGAGGAAATGCTGGTATATGCCAGTCCCGGTCACCCTTTATTACAGAAAAAAGAGGTGGATATTTCGGATATTGCTACGCCGGATATCTGGATGTTGGGAGACGGGCATTGTTTCCGCGATCAAGTGATAAATCTATGTGAGATGAGAAGTTTCCAACATCGGAATTTACCTTTTGATTTCGAGAGTAATTCTTTGGAAACCCTGATGAAGATTGTGGATAAAGAAGGTGGATTTACGCTGATACCTCAGCTAGCAGTACTTTATATGACTCCTGAACAGCAAAAACAAGTAAGGAGGTGTCGGGAGAACAGTCCATTGCGGGAAGTAAGTGTTATTTATTCCCGTTATTATATTAAACATAAACTCATAGAATTGTTGTGTGAAGAAATTCGTTCTGTCGTTCCTAAAGAAATGCTGGATAAGAGCCGGGGACGGATAGTAGAATGGAAAAATCGTTAGCGGACGATGAGAAAGAATAGAAAAGTCCTGAAGGACAATAACAGATTAAATTATGGGAAATAAAATTAATGACCCGATAGCGCGTTTGATGGGATTGCGTTATAAATCCCATCCTTGGCACGGTTTGGAAGTGGGAGAGGAAGCCCCGGAAGTATTGACTGCCTTTATTGAAATGGTACCTACCGATACGGTAAAATATGAATTGGATAAGGTAAGCGGTTATATTAAAATCGACCGTCCTCAGAAATATTCCAATGTCGTACCTGCTTTATACGGTTTTATTCCGCAGAGTTATTGCGGGGATTTAGTGGCTGAATATTGTATGCAGCAATCCCATCGTAGTGGTATCATAGGAGATAGTGACCCTCTGGATGTTTGTGTATTGACGGAGCGTACAATTGCTCATGGAGATATTATTGCCAGAGTACGCCCGATCGGAGGATTCCGGATGTTGGATGGAAATGAAGCGGATGATAAGATTATTGCCGTATTGCGGCATGATGCTACATATCACGGTTATAATGATATTTCAGAACTTCCGGTGGTTATCGTAGACCGGTTGAGGCATTATTTTTTGACTTATAAAGATATGCCGGGGGAAGACGGACAGCGAAAAGTAGAAATTACAGATGTATATGGAAAAGAAGAGGCGCATGAAGTAATACGCCGTAGCCTGGAGGATTATAAAAATCATTTTGAAGGACTGGAAGATATCCTGAGCCGGGTATAAATCAGGAGAAGTTCCAAAAGTTATTTTTATCCGGAACTGTAATGCTGCGGATAATTCAGCAAAACTTTTGGAACATTTTTATGTTACTTCCCCCAGGAAGCCTTATCGAGGCTTCTGTATTGGATGGCTTCTGCAATATATTGGGGAAGGATCTGTTCATTTCCTGCCAAATCGGCAATTGTCCGGGATAATTTAATGATACGGTCGTAAGCCCGGGCAGAAAGTCCGAATTTTTGCATGGCTATTTTCAGTAAAGAGGTACATTTCTCATTTAAGGGACAGTATTTTTTCAATAAGGCGGAATTCATTTGAGCGTTACAATATACGCCGGCGAAATTTCTAAAACGGCCGTTTTGTATTTCACGGGCCCGGATTACTCTTTCCCGTATTGTTTGACTGCTTTCTTCTTCTTGGTTTCCGGTTATCTTATCCAATTCTACGGGTACTACTTCAATATGAATATCAATGCGGTCCAGGAGGGGCCCGGATATTTTCGATAAATAGCGTTGGATCATTCCTCCGTTGCAGGTACACTCTTTTGAAGGATGGGTGTAATAACCGCATGGGCAGGGATTCATAGAAGCAATTAGCATAAAGTTTGCCGGGTAGTCTACACTCGACCTGGCACGGCTGATCGTAATCGTGCGGTCTTCCAGCGGCTGTCGCATGACTTCTAGTACAGCTCTTTTGAATTCCGGTAATTCGTCCAGGAAAAGGACTCCGTTACAGGCCAGAGAAATTTCTCCGGGACGGGGAAAAGACCCTCCTCCGATAAGGGCGATATCGGAGATCGTATGATGAGGTGCCCGGAAGGGACGGGTCGTGATTAAAGAACTATTGCGTTGCAGCTTACCTGCTACCGAATGAATTTTGGTCGTTTCCAGGGATTCTTCCAACGTCATGGGCGGAAGTATGGTCGGTAGTCTCCGGGCCAACATGGTCTTACCACTTCCCGGCGGACCAATCATCAACATATTGTGACCTCCGGAAGCAGCAATCTCCATCGCTCGTTTTACATTTTCCTGCCCTTTTACATCTTTGAAGTCACAGAGGGGAACAGAATTGTCCGTTTCCGTATTTCCGGGGTGAAAGCAAATGGGGGAAAACTTTTGTTCTTTTTTCAGAAAAGCGACGACTTCCCGTAGATGAGAAAATCCATAGACATTTAATCCTTTCACTACTGCTGCTTCGTTAGCGTTTTCGTAGGGCACAATCATATGGGTAAATCCTTCTGCTTGTGCATTGATAGCAATAGGCAGCACTCCTTTAACAGTCACCAGACTTCCATCCAGAGATAGTTCTCCCAATATCGTAAACCGGTGTAGTTCCGTTGCCGGAATTTCTTCATTTGCCGCTAATATTCCGATAGCCAAAGGCAGGTCATAAGCAGATCCTTCTTTTTTCACATCGGCAGGGGCGAGATTGACAATAATCCGCTTTCCCGGAATTTTGGAACCGATATTCCTCAAAGCAGAATCCACCCTTTGCTGACTTTCTTTTACAGCATTATCAGGAAGCCCTACAATAATGAATTTTACTCCCCAGAGGATGTTGACTTCAATCGTGATGGTTGTCGCTTCAATACCACAGACAGCACCACTAAAAATCTTAACTAACATGGTGGCTGTAATTTAGATAAATGCACAAAGTAAGTTAAGACTTTTTTAGCAAAAAACAAAGAAAAGCAGAGTATTGGATAAAGATAAATAATGAGGAAGGGATCCGTTTAGCTTAGCTCCGGGTTTTCAAATGTTTTTAGTTCCATCTTCTGTCCGTCAAAAACGGCATAGGTATACCAGCTGATCCAGTCCCCCGTATTGATATAACGGCTGTCTTGGGGCAAGGCAATATCCAGTGGAAGATGACGGTGGCCGAAAATAAAATAATCAAAATGTTGGCTTTCGAGCATTTTTCTGGCATAGATTTCAATATCCTCTTGTCCTGTCCCTTTATAACCATCTGTTTCTGGTTTACCTCCCCCCTTCAGACGAGAATGGGAGGACCATTTACGTGCCAGCGTAATTCCCCAGTCCGGATGAATCAGCCTGAAGCATCGCTGGAGAAAACGATTGTGAAAAATGCGGTAAATAAATAGATAACCTTTGTCTTTTGGATTCAAACCGTCCCCGTGACCGATGTAAAATTTTTTTCCTCTGATGTTAAAAATTTCATTGTATGTATGTACGACCATACCACATTCTTTATTCAGATAATCGAAAGCCCAGATGTCGTGATTACCCGTAAAAAAATGAACTTCAATGCCTGCATCGGTGAATTCACAAATTTTGGATAAAAAGCGGACATATCCTTTGGGAACGGCCCATTTATATTCAAACCAAAAATCGAAAATATCTCCCAGTAAAAATAATACCGCACAATCCGGACGAATAAAATCCAGCCACTTTATCAGTTTCATTTCACGTTCCCGGTTGTTCTTCAGAGCGGAAGCGCCTAAATGAGCATCCGAGAGGAAATAGATTTTTTTAGTTGTTATATCGTTTTTGAGACGGAGTTCCTGCATTCTTTTTGAACTACTATTACTTATGGGAAATAAGATATCCTTTACTTCCGGGATTTGTAATTCCTGCTTAAAAGTCAGGGCAACTTCCGGAAGGGGTAAATTTATTTATTTAAAAGATCTTGTATTCTGTCTTCCATCCGTTTCCCATAAAGGTTTTTACCTGCAATGTCAAAATCTTTGTTTATAATATAATTGGAAGGAACTTGCTGAATATTGAAATCCCGGGCGGCTTTGCTTTTGAGGGCTTCCGGATCCCGGACACATAACCATTTTATATCATATTTCCGTACAAGTTCTTCCCACAGAAGCTTGTTTTGGTCCAGACATACCTGATAGATTTCCACGCCCTTATGGCGGAATTTATTGTATACGGCTTTTAAGGCGTTGATATACTCACTGCTTTCGGGAGTAGCGAGTACTGTGAAATCCAGGATAATATATTTGCCCCTTAGTGAGTTGAGAGAAACCGGATTCCCGTGAATATCCGGTAGATTGATTTCGGGTAAACTATTTTCCGATTGAAGGATTAATTCCCTCATTTTATGAGTTTGTATGTCTTTCTGGATTTTTTCATAATGGGTATTTAACGCTTTTGTATACTGGGATTCCGGATACATCGCTAATAAAGAAGAGAGAACAATCTTATAGGATTGCAAATCTGTTTCCGGGGAAAGAATAAAGTTATCGTCATTTATTTTTTGATACAGGGCATAATAAGAAGCCGGCGAAATAGCATGCTGTACGATGAAATTCCGGGAAAACTGTACTTGTTGTACCAATACCGAATCCCATTCAGCTGCAATTGTTGCGCGCCGGGTCTCGGTTGCTTTGTTTTCCGGAAGAGTAGTGTATAAATTTTTCAGAGAATCGAGGGCTGATAGGGTGCGGTTCAATTGAAAATTCAATAGCTTGACCCATAATGATCCTTCTGAACCTTCTATCCAATAATTGTTTCTAAGGTGATCGAGTTCTCCGTTTATTTTTATTTTTTGGTCCGGTTCGGCTAATAATGTTATCGTTTCTTGTTTCCCAATGCGGATGTTATAGAAAGTAGGTAAAGAAATATTTGTTTTAAACGTGAATTGTCCTTCCCGGTTTGCCTTTACCGAGTCGACCGTTATTACGCCTTCTACATTTAACTGATCCAGATAAATTTGTTGTTTCTGGGCTCCTTTGACCGTTCCCTGAACTTTTACATTATAATTTTGACAGGAAATGAAAACTAAAAGTATAAATCCTGCAAGAAAAATATTTTTAATCATAATAGGCTATAAATTTTGAAATTATGAATGCACAAAGTTAGAAAAATAGCAATTAAAAACTAAAGGGAGTGCGTAAAAGTTATAATCTATTCTCTGGTAAAGGTAGAAAAAGCGGATTCAGGGAAAGAGGGGACAGGTAATTATTTTTTTCGGGGGATTTTGGAATCCTGAAATTAAAAGATATTTTTGCAGATAATGGGAAAATTAGTGATCAACATAAGGAATTTTTTTATTTTGCTTATTGTCTGGCTGGCAATAACGGGGATAAATATTTCCCAGTTTTATTGTGCTCCTTGCGATAAAGAATATGTATTCGTAGATATTTTCCCTCAAAAAGACAAGTGTTGCTGTCAACGCTTGAAAAATTGTCCACTGCAGCAATCGGCTTCGGTTCCTGGGAAGGGATGTTGTAGCAGGCAACGGAAGGCTTGTAATCATCATTCCGGTTCGCATCACACTTTTTACCGGGTTTCGGATTTATTTCAGGTAGAACGGATTGTTACTTTTCAGTGGATAGCGACTATTCCGGAAGAAATTGTTTTTGATTTTTCTTCTGATTTCGTTTACGGGGAATCTTTTCTTCGGACCCGGTGCGATTTTTTAGCAGAGGCTCCTCCTTTGGAGTGGCTGTGCACTTACCTTTGTTGAATATTGACAATGAATTATCTCTGAAAGAGAGAGAAGGAGAATTTGTGTTGTTTTGAGATGTATTATTGTTAATGTTTTACGGATGAAATTTATATGTATTTTATTTTTTTGTTGTGTCGTTAAATTTATGTATGCACAACAGTTAGAAGGGCGGGTTTGGGAAGAGAGCTCGGGTATAAAAAGTGTATTACCGGGGGCAAATGTATACTGGATTGGAACCACGCTTGGGGTTACTACAGATGGGGAGGGAAGATTTCGTATAGCAAAGAAAACAGGGGAAAAACTGATTGTGAGCTTTATCGGTTATCGTTCGGATACCTTAGTCATCAAACCCGGGGATACCGTTGTAGAAATCGTTTTGAAAAATGGGCAGGAACTGGAGGAGGTGAATGTAGTAAAGCGAGGACCGGGAACGATAATAAATACGCGTAGCCCTTTGATTGAACAAGTGATTACGGGAGAAGAATTGTGCAGGGCTGCTTGCTGTAATTTAGGGGAAAGTTTTACTACAAATGCATCTGTAGACGTATCTTATGCCGATGCTGTTACGGGAGCCAAACAAATTCAGCTATTGGGATTAAACGGGAAGTATGTGCAGATGATGACGGAAAATATGCCTAATTTCCGGGGAGTATCCGCTTTATATGGCTTGAATTATATTCCGGGGCCTTGGATGAGTGCAATTTCTGTTTCGAAGGGGAGCGGTTCGGTTATAAATGGATATGAAGCCATAGCCGGACAGATCAGCGTAGACTATAAAAAACCACAGGATGCTGAAAAAATATTTGTAAACCTGTATGGGAGTGATGAAGGAATGGTCGAATTCAATATGAATACGGGAATTCACCTGAGCGATAAGTGGAGTACAGCTATTTTAGCTCACGGGGATTGGATGAATCAGTCCCACGACAGGCATCGGGACGGTTTTTTGGATATGCCCCGGAAAACTCAGTACAATCTGATGAATAGATGGGCTTATAAAACGGACGCCTGGTTTATACAATTCGGCGGGAAATTTCTGGATGAAGACCGTTTAGGGGGACAGAAAGGGTTTCGGAAAAATATGCGTTCATGGACAGGAGAAGGACAATTGTATGGAATAGGGATAAAATCAAGGCGTTATGAAGGGTTTTTGAAAATGGGATATTTAATGCCACAATTTGAAAATACCAGTATGGCTTTATTAGTGAATTATACAGATCATACCCAGGATGCTTATTACGGAGCGAAAGCGTATGACGGCAAACAACGTTCCCTTTTTGTCAATTACATTTATCAGTCTATTTTCGGAAATAATCCGGATCAGAAATTTTCAGCAGGCGTTTCTTTCAATTACGACCGGTATAAGGAAAATTTCAACGATTATGTTTCAAAAGGGACGGAGTTTGTCCGTACGGAACCTGTATACTGGAGACGGGAGGAAAAAGTCGGAGGAGCTTTTTTCCAGTATACAGGACATTTCTGGACCAAACTGACTTTAATGGGCGGTTTGAGATATGATTATCATAATATAGCAGGAAGCTTTGTAACTCCTCGTTTTCATGTGTCGTATGCTCCGGATGAACTTACAACTTTAAAGTTTTCTGCCGGACAGGGATCCCGTTGGGCTAATATATTGGCTGAGAATAGCTATTTGCTGGCTTCAGGCCGTTCAGTATACATAAA
>JAEXFF010000091.1 GCA_023400335.1 Bacteroidota bacterium | reverse complement strand
TCACCGTACCTGCCGTCCGGACGGGGCATTGCACGGGGGGGCGAATATGGCTTTGGCGGAGACGGTGAGCGGTGCTTTGAGCTCCATATCAGTTCCCCGGGAATTGCGTTATAAAGTGTACGGGATTGAGATCAATGGAAATCATATGAAGCGGGCAAGCGGGCATTTTGTAACCGGAAGGGCCTCTTTTCTTCATAAAGGAAAACGTACCCACGTTGTACAGGTGGAAATACGGGACGAGGACAAAACACTGATTACCGTAAACCGGGTGACAAACATGGTGGTAGAAGGCTAGCGGAAGGCTGCTGCTGCCGCTTATCCCAAATGTTTATAACCCCATTGTTTCAAAGCGAAATCCCAGTTTTTTTCCACTAATTCTATTGTGCGGGCTTCGTATTGATAGGCGTTCTTTTTATATCCTTTTTTCTTGTCCAGATAACGGATAATGTCTTCTTTCGCCTTTTCAAAACCGGGTATGGAAAGGGTTTGGTAGATTTTTTCAGTTACGGCTAAAGCATCCTTTTCATAATCTTCGAATTTTATTTCGATCAGATTGCCTGCCGGGATCAGTTGTTTATCCTCTTCATATCTCCGGTATAGGCGTTTGTATACTTCTATGATATTGGCCTCCAGTTCTTCGTTGGAAATATTTTGTAATTTAAGGGGTTGTATCGTGTTCCGGAAGAAACTTCGGGTAGATTCGAATACGGTATAAGGGTTCCTTATCAGATAGATAAACTTGGCATGGGGGAACATTTCCAGGATTTCCCGTATATGTCCCGTATGGGGAGGGTTTTTGGAAAGGAATTGTTCTCCCTTCGTATTCCAAAGCGAGATTTTGATAAGCTTTAAAAAGGTCGTTTTAAAAGCTTGTTTTTCTGCTGCTGTGGCTTGCTCCATCGTGAGGTATTTATCGCAATATTCCAGCATATTTTGAGGCAGAAACCAGAAATTGTAATAACTGTAGGGAAACATATTGGAAAGAGCGAATTCTTCTTCCTGGGGGAGATCGACGTTTAATTCCATGTTATCGGTAGGCCGCTTGTCAGGCATCAGCCAGGACATGGTCTTTTTGAAAAAAGGTTGTCCCCACAGCATCAGGTGCGGAAATACCGTTTGGTAAGTCGTGGTATAGCCGAAATGTTTGTCGTGGGCCAGTACATTGTGTACAAAAGTGGTCCCGCTGCGCCAGTGTCCCAAAATGAAAACGGGCTCATTATTGACAGCTTGGTTTTCCAGTCTTTTCCGGTAACGGCGTTCTTCGATCCCGTTCAACCGGCTTAAAAGCCAGCAAATCGCTTTCGTCAACCGGTATTTGGTCCGGTATCCCTTATCAATGGTCTGTTGCGCTGTAATCTGTTTAAATGTTTTCCAATCGGCCCCTACTAAGGTATTTACCGGTAATTTCTGAAATTCGAGTAGCCCCATGTTTCTTTTTTACAATTTGGTTTTTCTCCGGTTGTTACAATGTTTTCAAAAGGTCTTCTACTGAAGAAGATACTTTATTGGTTTCGGCCCGGCAATTGGTGATTTGTTTCCCGTTTGCCGTATAAGCGATACAAATGACAATTAAACCCTGTTGACAAAGAAGGGCAGCTATTTTTCCGATTTCTACTGTTTCCCGGCTGTCCAGGACGACTACGGTTTTGCCAATATCGAACAACCGCCGCTCCAGGGTGTAGCCGAATTCTACAGCAGCTTCGCCGGAAATGGCATAGATATGCCCCTGTTGTTCGTATAAATGAGCCCGGGCTTCCGGACTTACAAGCGAATGGCCGGACTGCATATACTGGCGGTCCTCTTCGGTGATGTTGGTCGACAAATCCCGTGCATTGACTTTATCGATAATCATACCGACTGCAGAGGTATTATTTGTAACCGGATCGATCAGTATAAAGGCTCCGGTATTTTTATTTTTCCGGTAGGGGTCAAAAAACAAAGGTTTGTTGGAGGTGAATACCACTCTTCCGATTTCGTTTAATTCGAGGGCGTCGGTCATGGATTGTTCCATGGTATTCACATTCACTTTATAACGGATCTGGTCGATTTTTACCCGGGTGAGATTGGTCGTATGCTTGATAAAAAATTGTTGTTCCGGATCCATTTTCGTTTCGTCCATCCACACCAGCATGGCCTCAAAATTGCGGTCTATACAGGGTAAATTGTCCGGATGTACTAACATTTCTCCCCGGGATACGTCAATTTCGTCTTCCAGTGTCAGGGTAACAGCCTGGGGAGGAAATGCCATATCCAGTTCTCCGTCAGATGTGACAATTGATTTTACTTTGGATCTTTTCAGGGAGGGGAGAGCCATTACTTCATCTCCTTTCCGTATTATTCCCGAAGCTACCGAACTGCTGAATCCCCTGAAGTCCAGGTTAGGACGAAGTACATATTGCACCGGATAACGGAAGTCTGTAAAATTCTTGTCGCTTTCGATTTTTACGGTTTCTAAAAATTCCAACAATGGTTGTCCCTTATACCAACCCATATTTGATGAATATTCCACTACATTATCCCCTTTTAAAGCCGATAAGGGTATGCATTGTATATCCGGAATACAGAGAGGGGCGGCAAATTTCTGGTAGTCGTTTACAATTTTGTCGAAAACTTCCCGGCTGTAATTTACTAAGTCCATCTTATTGACAGCCAGTACGACATGCTTTATTCCCAGCAGGGACACCAGGTAAGTATGTCGACGGGTTTGTGTAATGACACCTGTACGGGCGTCCACCAGGATGATAGCCAGATTGGCTGTAGAACCCCCCGTAATCATATTCCGGGTATATTGTTCGTGTCCCGGTGTATCGGCAATAATGAATTTCCGGTGATTGGTTGAAAAATACCGGTATGCCACGTCGATTGTAATCCCCTGTTCCCGTTCGGCCTTGAGTCCGTCTAATAATAAAGCGTAGTCAATATTATCTCCGGCATTTCCGTATCTTTTGGTATCCCGTTCCAGGGCATCCAGCTGATCTTCGTACAGTTTTTTGCTGTCGAACAACAACCGGCCGATCAGCGTAGACTTTCCGTCATCTACCGATCCCGCCGTCAATAAACGTAATAAATCTTTTTTTTCGTCCCGGTCGAGGAATTCCTTTATATTTAATTTTTCTGCCATCTTGATTGAAATTTGCAATTCCTGCCCGGAATCATTCCCGGGAGGGCTTTCCGTTTTATGTTTAAAAATAACCTTCCCGTTTTTTCTGTTCCATACTGGCATCCTGATCGAAGTCGATCACCCGGGTTGTTCTTTCGGATTTGGTTGTGGTCATCATTTCTTCGACGATTTTTTCTATCGTATCGGCTTCGGATGCAACAGCGCCTGTAAGGGGATAACAACCCAGGGTCCGGAAGCGTACTTTTTTCATTTCAGCCCGTTCGCTGTATTCTCTGGGCATACGGTCGTCGTCGGCCATAATCAGATTCCCGTCTATAGTGACAATCGGTCGTTCTTTGGCGAAATAAAGGGGAACGATGGGAATATTTTCCATTCGTATGTATTGCCAGACGTCTAATTCGGTCCAGTTGGACAGGGGAAATACCCGTATAGATTCTCCTTTGTGAACCCGGGCATTGTAAAGGTTCCACAATTCAGGCCGCTGATTTTTAGGATCCCATTGATGAAATTTGTCCCGGAAAGAGTAAATCCGTTCTTTTGCCCGGGATTTTTCTTCATCCCGTCTCGCCCCACCGAAGGCAGCATCGAATTTATATTTATCCAGTGCATTCAATAAAGCCTGGGTTTTCATCAGATCGGTATGAACCTTGCTCCCATGGGTAAAGGGACCTACTCCTTCCCGAAAAGCCTTCATATTGGATTCGACAATCAGGTCCCAACCGTATTCTTTGGCATATTTATCCCGGAATTCAATCATTTCCCGGAATTTCCATTTTGAATCAATATGCATTAACGGGAAAGGGACTTTTCCCGGATAAAAGGCTTTTTCTGCCAGCCGTACCATTACGGAAGAGTCTTTCCCGATGGAATAAAGC